>WJLZ01000044.1 GCA_014728215.1 Chitinivibrionales bacterium | reverse complement strand
GGCCGCAAGATATATAGTAAGCGGATGTCTGTTGTAGAACCTGTTTTCGGCAATATCCGGTGGGCCAAAGGCATGCATCGTTTTACATTGCGGACTAAGCGAAAGGTGAATGTCCAGTGGCTCTTTTATTGTCTGATACACCAATATGGTTTGATATGGATCAAGAGCAATTCTGGCATTACAAATTGGTTAACATCTGTGGCTTCCGGAAACGGCAAGGTCGTTGCAGTCGGCTCTGGGGCAACAATTATGGTTTCTGCTGATACAGGCATGACCTGGATGAGACAGACTATACCTGTTGATTCCAAGCAGAACTTCTGGTGTGTAGAATTTGGCAATGGAAAATTCATCGCGGTTGGAACATCTGGGCTGATCTATTCTTCAACAGATGGTTTTACATGGACCCAGGAGATATCGGGTATTACTCTATGGCTTACATCCTTAACGTATGCCAATGGTCAATTTGTGGCTTCTGGGGTTAGAGGAACTATCCTAACATCTACTGATGGCAAAAGCTGGAAAACTAGAAACTCAGATAGTACAAAGGCGTTCTGGGGTATAGGCTGCGGTCAGAAGCAAATTGTTGCAGTAGGAAGCACAAAGAATGGAGGATTAGCATCAATATCCGATGACTGTATATCATGGAAGAATGAAGCAACAGTTGCCACGATGCCTTTGCTCGGTGTGACAGCCGGAAATGGGAAATTTATCGCAGTTGGAAGTAAAGGAACAATTGCAACAATACAGGAAACAAGCTCTCTTCAATGGACGAAAAAAAGAATGTTGAGAGCACAACAGTTGCGCTTTGTCCATAATAGAATCACCTATTCCATAAACAATGAATCAACTGCAAAGGTATCGTTATTTACGCTTGACGGAAAGGCTTTCCTTACGCGCATCGTAGAAGGCTTTGGGCATATAGAAATACCGATGGATCTTTCCAATGGCTATTATATTGCCAGATTATTTATGGAACCTAAATCGAAATTGATAACCTCAATTCCAATCGTAAGGAAATAGGAAACCGAAATCGCGCGGTCTGAAGAAAATGCCGGGCTGAGTACAGTCAAACAACCGGCAAACCTTTGTTTGCAAAATACTTGGCATTTCAGGCTCAATGACTTAAAAGAATTCAAATGGTAAGCACTAAGACACAAAAAGCAGTTTCATTCAGAACCACGTTGGTATTACTTCTCTGGTTTTGCTGTGCTTCTTATGTATTCTCTTCTAGCTTCCATCAGTCGAGAAAGACTGCTGCACTACGAAGGTGGAAGAAGGAAATGAAGGAACCATACCCGACCAAGGAAGTTCTTCTGATAACCAGACACTTCATCCGAGATGTCGCGGCCAAGAATCAGCAGTACATTATGACCAATGAGGGAGAATATTGGGATGCCATTCGGTCCAGATATGGAGGAAAAAGCGCAAGTGCCGAACGGCCAGAATTGGAGCATCTATACGATTTCAACTGGTACGTTTTCCACGAACTTAAGAAATACCGTCAGGCAACGGTCAGCAATTCAGAACAATTTTTTCGCGACTACCTTGGTGTTGTTGAAGAATTCTGCAAAGTGGTTCCAACGGAATACGTTACCCAGTATTTTTTTGAAGCATACTATGTCAATTGGCTTGTCGCCGCAACATACCAGCGTCAGAACCTTCCGCGAATTCAACCGGTTCTGAAGACGTCCATTAAAGACCTTCCTAAAGGTATGCAATCTATTGAAGGTGCCCTCGACACCCTTTCAACGCTTTTAGTAGATACACGCAAGAACTGGAAAGCCATCCTCGACGTCTTGTCTGCCGCCAACAGCGACTACCTAAAATCTGAAGGGCTGTATTTGACCGGTAATTTCGTTACCGGCAGGAAGGACGCTGTATTGGTCAACGCATTTCGCATTGTAGAGGAATTCAAATATCCCATCACCTTCTCACATCAATATGGAGACGCGTATCTTAGAATCTGCAGAGAAATTGCGAAGACAATTGGCAGCGACAAGAACCAGAACAGGAAATACAAGACATTCGCCAAACAGGAGGGGCACCCGAATATCAAGATTCTGAGAAAGAATCTGGACAACTTCGAGAGTCTTCGTTACCATGAGAGGATCAACATAGCGCTTTTGCCCTTGATAGGGTATCTGATTACTGTTGAAGTAGCAGCACAGGATAGAATGTTCAAGGCTATCTATTCGCGAAACACAACAATGCCAATACCTGAACCTGTGGAGTACGTAGCCAAGTAGTCAATAAACAACAGTAAAAGGCCAAAATGCCTTCGGCGCATCGGTTGTTTTGCAAAACGCTGACGGCAAAACCTTACCCGGAGAAAAGAGCAGTACCCATTCAAGAGCGCCATGTCCTATGGTGTAAGATAAAGAAGTGTAAAACGTAAACAGGTGTTTGTGAATTCTGAAACAAAAATGTAGGATATTCATCTCTTGTTTGGTTGTGCTTTGGGCTCAAGCATCTTCTCAAGAAATGGATTCAATACAGATAATCTTGGATAATTGCAGAGATCAATCTAGGATAACCAAATACTATGATCCTTCATACGTAAGACTTGATTACCCTATGGGGGACGTTCCGATGGATTGGGGTGTATGCACGGATGTCGTTGTCAGAGCTTTCAGAGCAGGAGGAATTGATTTGCAGGAACTAATTCACAGGGATATGAAGGCCAACTTCGCACAATATCCCGATAATTGGGATTTAAAGAAGCCGGATCCTAATATTGACCATAGAAGAGTACCAAATATTTCGAATTATATGAGAAGAATGGGTAAGGAGATTCGAACTTCAAAAACCGAAAAAGACTACGAACCCGGGGATATTGTCATTTGGAAATTACCTAATAACCTTGACCATATCGGCATCGTCTCGGACAAAGTGGTTGAAGGTTCACAACGCTATTGTATTTACCATAATATTGGGCAAGGAACGAGATTAGAGGATATACTTATGAAATTTAGAATAACTGGTCATTTCAGGTATTTCAATTCCAATTAGGTGGATATCATGGTGTTGTAGTATGACCTTATCGATTTTAGATTTTTTAGTGATGAATTGTATGAATAAAATAAAAGGGTGCTTACTGCACACAAATGGTGCTCCACTTCGCTCCGGCCTCCGGCGAATGCCTTCCAGATACTTCGGCTGTTTTGCTAACCGTTAGCCGAAATTTTCGCGGCAATGCATAAGAACCGGTGCACGAAATCTGCCTATCGTGAGCATATGAAAGGGAAATGTCTAAATGTAGAAGAACACTAAAGAATCAAAGGCGCAAACCATCCTTGAGTGCAGCCGTATGGGCACGTGGGAATGGAATGTCCAAACAGGCGAAACAGTATTCAACGAAACCTGGGCACGAATTGTCGGATACTCGCTTGATGAACTGTCCCCTGTGAGCATCAAAACATGGGAAAGGCTTGCTCATCCCGATGATTTGATAGAATCAAACAGACTTTTAGACCGACATTTTTCCGGCGGACTTCCCTACTATGATTATGAAAGCCGCATGAAACACAAAGATGGTCGTTGGGTCTGGGTTCATGACCGCGGCAAGGTAGTAAGCTGGACAAATGACGGCAAGCCGCTGATGATGCTGGGTTCGCATGATGATATAAAAACCGGGAATAAATACGACAAGAACGCACCGGTCAAATTCCTGAGACGGAGCATAAAATTGGCCTCGAACCGCATTGGTTCGATATCGAATGGGAATTTCAAGCGCCTATTTTCTTATACTATTATACGCGGCCAGGACTTCGGAATCTTTCGGGTCGATTTTATAGGCCTGCAAAATATGTTTTTCATAGGAGGTTCGATTCTTTCTCAGGCGTGCCACTTTAGCAAGACCCAGATGAGCATGGGCAAAGCGCGGGTCGGATTTCAATGCCCGTTCGAAAAATTCTTTTGCCCAATGAGGCTTACCCTGCTCCAGATGCGTTTCTGCCCGTTCGAAAAGTGCCGCCGGATACCGGGGACTGATATAATCTATCTCTTTATAGGCATCCACTGCGCGCTCATACTCTTTATTGATACGTAACACTTTCCCCAGCAGGAGAAGGGCTTCAATATTTTCGGGATCGGTAGCCAGTAGGTTCTGTATGGCATTTTCCGTTTCGGCATACTGTTTTTGCTTAAACGTAAGGCGTGCATAGGTAAACAGCAGGCCGGGATCCGGTTGAAGTTCCAGAAGCGCTTTCAGCTCTTCGATAGCCTTGTCGTTTTTACCGAGCCTCCTGTATGCTTCATAAATTTTCCGTCGAATTGATACCTCATTGGGCCGTTGACTCCGGGCTTTTATCAGTAAGTCCATCGCTTCCCCGGTGCGTTTCATGCGATTATATGCTTCCGCCAGCGCAACCTGAGTTCGGACATTATCCGGAGAAATCTTATGCGCGGTTTCGATATAAGAAATACCTTCAGAGGATTTCCCCTGTTGCATCAGGAGCATTCCGATGCGCAGGTTGGCTTCAACACTTTGGGGGGCCGATTTGACATAGGTGCGATACGCAGACAACTCTTTGTCTTTTTCACCCATAAGGCCATACACCCGCGCAATCTCGAGCCAGGCAGAGGGAATCGAACCGGCGAGATTCATGGCACGCTGCAGCATCTTAACCGAACGAGCCGCAGTCTTTTTGTCCCTGGCCAGCATCATGCCCAGGCGAAGAAAATTCCGGTAATCATCCGGAAACTCCCGGATATTGGATTCATAGATCGCTTTGGCATTCGCGGAATTCAGTTTCTCGTTATGGAAACCCAGTAAATAGGCTGTTTCAGAGTCCTTTTCTCTGGTTATCTTTGCACATTGTTTAATCCAGTAAATCGCCTTTTTGGGTTCACCGGTTTCGGTATATGCAAGCGCGAGTTTTTTCATGACATCAATACGGATCGATCGTTTAGGCCCGCGGGCAATGAGCTTCTTATAGCGCGGGATAGCATCATCGTATTTCCCGGAATGAAATTCCGATTGCGCCAGTCTGAGCTGATGTTTGAATTGATGGCCCCGCTTGCCCTTGGTCATGGCCAGATACCGGGCCGCATCCTCGTATTCCTTATTATTGTAAAGATGTGTGCCAACTTTTTGGGACAATGCATTACTTTTTCCGCCATTATCAAGAAACATCCTATAAGCGTTAATCGACCGTTCATTCAGTTTTTTCACTTTGTTAACATCACCGATCAGACGATAGGCCATGACTGTTTTCGGCTCAACCGAAACGGCTTTCTCGCTTAATGTCAGCGCCCTGTCGTTGTTCCCCCGATACGCTTCGGCAGTGGCAAGCGCAGTAAGAACCCCCACATGTGATGCATCGATTCGAAGCGCTTTTTCAAGAACAGGAACCGCTTCATCATATTTCTTTTCACTGATATATTTTTCACCCAGAGCGGCATATATTTTCGGCGAAGCATTACCGGTTTTAATTGCAGCTTTTAATGCGGCCATGATCTCCTCTTCATCGCCGCGGTCCAGCACCACTTCCGCATACCGTACTTCGTGCCCACGAAGTGCCGGATCGAGTTCCATTGCCCGGCGATAATAAACCAGCGCGCTGTCTGTATTGCCGCGATCATAACTCACATTTCCCAAATCTCTCATCGACAACGCATCTTTTCGATCGGCAAGAAAGTGAATTTCACCTTCTGTTATCTTGAGCGTTTCTGGCTTTCCCCGTGTTTTTGATGGTATAATAGTGCATTCCCCCGGCACAACCGGAATAACCATCAGTGTATCGACTTTCCTGATCGGCATTTTTTCATCATTCACCTTGACCGACCGGATCTTTTCGCTGAAATACGTACCCGGTCTTACGAGAACAACAAGTGATTTTCCGGAAGAAGGAATGAAACGCTTTGCCGGATCTTCGGAATCAGATGACACCCCGTGCCTTCCCCCACACCCTGCAATGAGCGCACCGATAAAAATTACTGTAATCAACAACATATCTTTCAACTCCTCTCCTCTTACTTCCTTTTCAGGATTCGGCCTTACAGTACAAAACAGTCCTCTTTCGCCCTGAAAACCCTTTACCCATGCATAATGCTCCCTGTCTGCCAGGAACATCTGTTTAGTAATATATCTCAAAAATTGATTTTAAGTCAATTTTAATTAATATTTATAAACTTCCCATTTCGGATCGGATCAGAAAAAACGCATCTCCACCCCTCATCGCCAATTTTCCGATTTTCATGTTTCCTGCCGGCATAATTTGAAGTAAGTTCCTTTTGAAAAGGGATCTCTGCCCGGTACTAAATTATTAATACGAAACTTGAAAGGCCGGATTATATGAAAAGGGTTTCCAGCCCGACATTAAATTATAAACACCAAACTCGAAAGGCCGGATTATATGAAAAGGGATTCCATCCCTTTACATCCCTTCTAAGGAAAATGCTTGATTTTAAACTATGCGCCGGAGCGCATAGGGAGAGAATAGGTTCGCAGTTGGTAGCCTCTAATCACCTATATCGGATCGCCAGCTTTACATTATGGCTCATCGTAACAGGACCACCGGTACGCTCGTATGATCGTACGCTCGTTCCAAACACCCCTCCCTCATGGCTGGGTGCCGAAAAAGAGAGTGTCGGTATCGTCAACTGAAATGTACTGCAGGAGTGTCATATCATAATATTCCCAGCCATTCCGAATTGAGCCGTCATAATTTTCATAATCATAATAATAGGTAGCCCAGCCTTCCCGACCGACCGAGTCGTACCCTTCGCTGTCTTTCCCGGTGATAAATCCGATATAGATCTCATTTTGTCCCTTTTTGACCATGATCTGACCGGTGGCATATTCGACCGAATGCTCGAGAGTACTTGCCTGCAACAACTCATCGTCGGGTGATCCCCGGTAATAATCTACCTGGTTATCCCACCGCCAGTAAGCGCTATCCCTTTTTGTCCAGAAATATCCATAGTAGTTAAAATAATCATCACCCGTTCCGCTGTGATGATGTTCTTCACTATACTGATAGGAAAGCACTTTCACCGCCGTTACGGGAATCGCGGTTGTAGCGCCGCGTTTGGCCAAAGCGCCGGCACGTGTATCGCGGTCGCGATTTTTGACTGCCAGATTTATGGCTGCAAAATTCTCGCCGGTTGGCGTAAACCAGGTCATTGCCGAAGGGGGTGCAATGCTGACCATCTCACCTTCGACGCTGTTTGGATTGGTACAGGATAACGATAGCGACAACAGTATGACTCCACAGGTACTTATCAGATATTTAAAAGGCAAACTGCAGCCCTCCTCCTATTTCGATACCCCAGAGAAAATTTTTATTCATTGCTCCGATTTCGATTGCCGCCTCGGACCTGAGTTTCCACTGCCGGTTGATACGGGGAGCGAACCCACCGCCGAATCCGACAACAAAGGCATGGGTTGACAACGAGGCATCGGGACTGAAAATACTCATCTTTGCCAGAGCGTGGGGTTGTATATCGGGTGAAGCAAAATAATATCGGTTTGCAATAACAATATCGTCGCCCGCATCCCGTTCCACACCACCGGCGGGACTCAGGTGTTCATCACCGGACCGCAGCATAAAGGAAGCCGCCAGGGCATTGACGTTTCCGTTTGCAAAAGTAACCGACGGCATGATAGTGACGGTCAGGCGGGGACCGGCATGAAAGACTTTTTCCCCGGCTTCCCGGTCGGGCGTGTAGAGTGTGAATAAGAGGTCCCCCATCAGGCGGGCCTTGATCTGTTCGGTAAAGAGGGTGTAATCCGCGCCCAGGGTAAAAGAGATTTCATCACCGGGATTGAATTTTGCCCCGCTTTCATGAGGAACATAGGGGTTATGGAGCAAAAAGCCGGCAGCAGCACCAACACACAGATTATCCATAATTTCAAGTGACGATGCCGCGGTGAGGTCCATATCCAGCCCCGAACCGATCCGGGCGACTTTAAAGGCCATCTGACGGGTCGATACCGCTCCCGCGACCTGGCTTTCCTGCGCGGAAAGCTTGTTGGTGCCGATGGGAATCTGGATACCGGCGGTAACGAGTACCAGCTTTTCGTAATTATAGGATGCCCGCAGCTTGGTATTGGCAACACCAAAAAAGGGATCGGTGGTGACGGCATCCGAATAGAGCGCAAAGGTCGGCGAGGTCACCAGGTCCAGTGCCAGCCCCTCGGTGATCGCGGCCAGATCCATAGAGTAATAGAGCGGCACCACGGTCTCGAGCGTTCGGCTCTTTTGGTAATTCCAGTATTCGCAGTGTACTCCTGTATAAAGATTCGAACCGGTGATAAAGGAAGTCCGCTCACTTTGAGCTTCGACACTCCGGAAACAGATGAGTGCCGCCGCGACAATACAGTAAAATCGGGATAGTGTATTCATGATCTCGCTCTTTTAGTTATAATTCATTTAAGCATACTCAATCGGGAATTTGTACCGTGATCGGCACCTGCTTTGTTGTTCCGATACCGGTATTCTTGTAATCGGCATAATCCGGCCGCTGGATATTTGTTATTTCCAGAGAAACAGTTCCGGATTCGCTCAGGGAAGCCTGATTATCCTGGTCCGGTGATGATTGTGTCAGGGGTTTTTCGGGCATAAAGGCGGCGCCTGCCAGGGAACCGGACCGGTGGGCGACATCGGTGCCCGCGCTGATACGGAATGTAAAGCCACTGCTCTGCTGCGGCTGAGCAGCCGGCGGTTCCTCACGGGCAGTCTCCTTTTCCATTATTGTCGATGGACCGCTGCCGTCATAGACAACCGGTGTTTCATCAACTGCTTTATCATCAACATTTTCCTCAGCGGTAATGTCCCCGGTATCCTCTGTTTCATTTTCGGCACCCTCCTTTTCATTGTCCTCTTCACCTGGTCCCGGCGGCTCTTTTCGGTATTCCTTATCGAGTGCATCGATCTCTTCCATGGCCCCGGACAATTCGGCCATCTCCTTTGACTTTCCGAAACCGGGGTCACTCTCCGCGGCGTCGGTGAAATGGGTTGCCGCAACGCCATAGTCTCCCCGGTCCCAGGCATCGATACCGCGGCAATAGGCCATATAGGCAGTGAGATTTTCGGTGGGTATCGTTTGAATCGCCGCCCGTTCCTTTTCGGTGAGAATAATCCCCGAAGCATCGCAGAGGGCAACAACGAACTTTTTCTCTAATGCAAAGAGTTCGTCGAGGCCACCGGTCACCGTGACTGTTTTTGCCACCTTTCCGGCGGCAACATCGAAAAAGCCGCCTCGAATGCGGATTTGCGTTGAATCTTTGATATCAAAGACCCCGCCCACCAGTCTGGATGCCCGCACCAGACGGCCGACACGGGCCCGTTCGCTGTTTTCGGTAACCCCGGTCATATCAAGCGCCAGCTCGTCGATCAGCATCTGCATGCGGGTCCGCTCCACGATATCGAATGCCTCGACCTGCGAAAGATCGGTAATCACCAGGTCGGCCATTCCCTTTTCAAGGGGATCCCAGCCGGGATTGCCCGAATTATTCTGAAAATTGACAACAGCTACAATACTGTCGCTGCAGCCCTCGGTGGTAAAGGTCGATTCGGCCGCCGATGCTTCGCTGATCGCCCGGTGAAGGATTTTTCGTTCATAAAAGAGTTTCCGAGCCCTTAAACGCTGTTTCATCGATGCATTGCCGCTGCAGTCCCGGTGCTTACCTAGTTCTTCAACGGCAGCCTCGTACCGGGAAAGAAGCCCCAGCGCTGTTCCGAAACAGTAGACCGATTTACAATCCTGGGCCCCACCATGAGAACGGGCACGCTCAAAGGCGGCAGCCGAAGAATCGAATTCCTTGAGGTCGTACCGGGCTTTCCCCAGTCCGGTCCAGGCATCGTCATTCGTTTCATCATGTTCAAGAACGGTGGTATACACCTTCACCGCCCGGTCCGGTTCACCGCCCTCGCGCAACGAATCGGCACAACCGATAAGGGAATCGAGGTCGGGTGGAAGCTCAGAGATACTGTCCGGGACCCCGGTGGCGGACAGAAGGGTAACAAAGAGCATACTACAAAGGATACAGTAAATCGATCTCATTGATTATCCTCGATCTGTTGTTTGAGTTCTTGGGCCTTGTGGAAATCTTTTTCGTTATCAAGGGCCTTGCTCACCTGCTGATTGGCGGTATTCATGTCTCCCCTGTCAAAGGCATCCAGAGCCTGGGAATACGCGACAAGGGATTCAAAGGAAACTTTTCGCCTTTTTTTCAGCTTCTTTTTCTCCTCCGATGAAATATCGATATCAAGAAGATGGGCAATTTTGAAGGTAAGTTTCTTGGTAAGACTGAAAATGTTATCCGCTGTCCCGGTGGCTTCCTCGGCGGTAAGTATTTCCCCGGTTTCCACCCGTACCAGGCGGGTATCGATCCGGATCTTATTACCCCTGTCTTTCATGAAACTTCCGAGAACGAGCATTTGGGCCCCCAGAATCTTCCCCACCTTCGGCGCACTCGATTCATCGATTGCCCCGGACTGGCCCAAGGCGATCTCCTCGAACACCTGCTCGAGTCTCTCCCGCTCAACAACCTCGATGCCGCCGATTTTTGAAAGCTGGGTGATCATGATTTCACACAGTCCCTTTTCCAATCCTTTGTAAGAATCCGCGGCCATGAGACTGTTGTTTTCAAAATAGAGCACCGCAAGGGTGGGCAGGGTATCTGCATTAACGACAGTTAATACAAAGGCGGGCATCAGTATGAAGCTTATTGCGACACATGACTTTCTTAAGATAATCATGCCTGTTCCTCATTAGCTGTTTAAATAGTTGTAATTTTGTTTATTCTATTGGTTTAAGGCCAAGTTCCAATTTCAGCTTAAATTATTTAAACTTTTCTCGGTTGCTTGTCGGGATATAAGCTCTTATAATTATGAAATACAATTTAAATCAGTGCTCCAACTACTTTTGTTCTATACTGAACAACGGTTAACTATATTTAATGATAGGCAGAATAATCAATTATAACCTGATGGAAGGTGATATGCAATTAAAGATTAGATTCATTTTCAGCGTGCTCATTCTTTTTATTTCGTTTTCTGCACTGTATGCGGGTGATACATCCTTTTATGTTTCTCCTTCCGGTGATGATTCTTCGCCGGGAACGATCGATCATCCTTTTTTGACGCCGGAACGCGCTCAGCGGGCTGTCCGTGAGGCCAGAGCTGCCTCCATGACGGGCAACATCACTGTTTACTTGCGGGAGGGTGAATATTATCTTGATTCCACGCTGACCTTCGGTCCTCAGGACGGCGGCGATGACACCCGGGTGGTAACCTGGTCTGCCTATGAAAACGAGAATGTGCTTCTCTCGGGCGGAGAAATTTTGACCGGATGGCAGAACCTGAGCGGCGATCTGTGGTATATGGATATTCCCGAGGTTGCCCAGGGGTCATGGTGGTTCGGCCAATTGTTCAAGGATAATCATCGGATGCCCCGGAGCCGGTTTCCCAACGGGGACAGCTTGATGAAACTCAACAGCAGGGATGATGTCAATTACGATCTTGACGAAATCGATCTTCCGCTGGTCCCCTCTACCGAAGACCTGGGGCAGTATAAAGCTGAAATATGCGCTTTGCATATATGGAACACAAGCCGTGTCTATATCGAATCATCGAGCAACAATCATATTTCGACGGTTAATTCTCTGGGCAGCCCCGGCTGGCATATTGCCTATCAAACCACGGCCCAGACCCGTTTGTTTCTGGAGCATGCAATCCCTTTTATCGATCAGCCGGGCGAGTGGCATTGCGATGCTTCTACCGGGCGACTTACCTATCTTGCTCCTCCGGGAGAAGATCCAAATACCCGGAAGTTTATTGCACCAAAGCTCAACACCCTTATCAAGGCCCACGGTGAATCCGGTAATCCTGTAAAAAACCTTCATTTCAAAAACATGCGGCTTGAACACACCCAATGGATTCTGGAAGAGGAAGGATTCCGATGTCTTCAGGCAGCACACTATGTCTGGGAAGGGGGCGGGGTCACCTTTATTATCCCCGTGGCGATCGATTTGAACTATGCCGAAAAGTGCGAAATCAAGGGCTGTCGCATTGCCCACATGGCCCAGAACGCCGTCGGCATTGGTGTGGCGTCACACTATAATAAAGTCACCGGCTGTGAGATTACCGATGTGGGTGCTCAGGCCGTGATGATCGGCTACCGCGGTCACCTCTACGACAACGGCGCGCTCTACAGCAAATCAAGAGACTGGCCCGATCCATCAATGGCGCCGGTGGGCAACGAAGTCACCAATTGCAATATTCACCACGGCAATGTCATCTATTACGGTTCCTGCGCAGTCTGGACCGCCTTTACAAAAAACACGGTCATCTCCAATAATACCATCGCCCATTTTCCCTATACCGGGGTATCGATCGGATTCAAATGGAATGCCGATCCCACCAGCATGGAGAGCTGCTTTGTGGAGTACAATCATATTCATCACTGCATGGAGTACCTTGGTGACGGCGCCGGGATTTACGCCCTCGGCACTCAGCCCGGGTCGGTCTTGCGGGGCAATGTGATCCATGATATTCCGCGACACCCCCAGGCAGAGGGTGAAGACAATAACGGGTTTTCCATGGATGAAGGTTGTATGAATTTTCTTATCGAAGATTGTGTGGTGTATAATGTTTCAGGCACCAACCTTCAGTGGTACAGAAGCTGGGAATCCGACAATACGGTGCGCAACAATCACATGTATCCCCGGGGTGAACTGCCCCCGGATTCGATTTTACAACCCGCCCTGGAGCGTGCCGGTCCCACCGAGCAGTATGCCTATGTCCACGATCCTTCGTACTGGGGACTCACCGATACAAAAAGAAAAATCATCTCTTCACCCGGTGCAGGCCATGGTTTTGATATCACCAAGGGAAACGTAAAGGGTGCTGATTCTCATATTATTGCGGTATACGATATCCGGGGAAGAAAAATTGGTCAGTGGAAAAATATCACCCGCCGGGAACTCAACCCCCTGATGTCCCCGGTTTCGGGATGTTATATCTACAGGATGGAAAACCGTTCGGACCGCCTTCAAAAGCGGATCATAACGTTGCGATAATACTGAAACGTATTCATTCTCAAGCAGAAACCTGCTGGTGAAAAGGGCATATTACCTGAACGATTTATGCCTGTAATTCTTCCCTGAAAAGGCCGGATAAATTATATTTATTAGGGGTATTTGTTCGGGTTGGTTTACAAAATCCCATTTATTCGCACCTTGAGTCACGTACTACAAACCCTCAGCCGATGATGTTAAGGGCACGGCGCCGGGGAATATTTTTTCCTTTTAAAGAACAGGTGTATTGTTAACTCATGTCAATTGAGCAGTATAATAATTTTGTTAAAAAGCATCTTAAATGGAATCTTACTTTTAATATTCTCGACGGTTCCACATTTTTATGTGGAATGATTTTTATTGCCTTCGACACGGTATTACCGGTATTCATCAAGCGTTTGGGTGGAAGTAACTTTTTAGTCGGGTTCCTTCCGGCAGCATTCATTCTCAGCACCAATATCCTTCCCCTGGCGATTGCAAACTATACCGAACGAATGGAACGAAAGAAAAAGCTGGTCCTGATTTTAGGCACGATCATGCGTGCCCCCTGGTTATTGCTGGCGGTCCTCTGCGCCCTCTTCGGCACCATGTACCCTTCCCTGCTTGTTTCATTCACGGTCATATGCTTTTTGATTTTTTCGATCGCCGCCGGGCTGGTGTATACTCCCTGGTTTGATATGGTTGTGACCATGATTCCTCAGGAAGTACGAGGAAGAATGGCTTCAGGCCGTGCGATTGGCGGATTCAGCCTGGGAATCCTCGGCGGAGCATCGGTCACCCAGATCCTGAAAAAAGTAACGTTCCCCTATAATTACAGCCTCTTATTCGGCCTTGGCTTTTTCTTTATGATGCTTGCTGTCTTCTTCATCGGCATGCTCAAAGAGCCGGTCTATCCCAAAAAGCAGGAACACAAAACCTTAAAACAATATTTCGCGGTCCTTCCGGGCATCATAAAAGCCAACCCCAATTTTCTCTACTTTGTTGTTGTCAGAATACTTTTGACAATCGGGATCGGAGTCGGCGGTTTTTATTCGGTCTTTGCTATAGAACAGTTTAATCTCGACGAATCCTATGCCGGCATATTCACCCTGATCGGCGTTATTACCGCAATCGTCGCCAGCTATTTCCTTGGCCACCTGGGTGATAAATTCGGTCATAAGATCAACCTCGTTATTGGATGTTTGTCCATATGCATTGCCTGCGCACTGTCAATATGGAATCCTCCACTTAAATTTTATTATCTGGTTTTTGTTCTCAGACCGATTACCCAGATTGTCATGTTAATTTCGGCAATGAATATTGTTGTCGAATTCTGCCAGACTCACGAGCAACCGACCTATATCGCCCTCAGCCAGGCCCTCTCCACCCCTGCAGCGCTTCTCATGCTTGCCATCGGCTATGTTGCCGACACGAGGGGATTTACCTGGCTCTTTTCGATTGTTGGAATTATCGCTCTTGCAGGTACTCTGGTGGCAATCTTTGCCTTTAAGGAACCGAGGAAAGAGGGGGAAGGATGATTTCGATTTGAGACAGAGCCTGACCACGAAATGAGAGAGCGAGATTATTGTTTCAGGAATTTATTGATGAGGTTTCCCATGCCGGTTTTGACAAGATAGGTGCCGGGGGCGATTTCGGGAAGGGCTATTTTCCGGGTGAGCTTCCCCTGTTCCGGAAGAGAAATTTCCCGCCCTTTGCAATCGTAAATTTTCAGGTGTATGCCCGGTGGTATTCCTCGTATAACAAGGGACGCTTCTCTCCGGTCCCAGTAACAACGGGGGCTTCTTTTTCCGGCTTGTGAATGCGGCGTGTTCAGGTGGGTAACCCGGCCTTTGAGGGTGAACTGTTTCATGAAATTCCAGGCCATAGTGGTAAGATCGATATTATGATAATTGGAATAAATCATATGGCCGGCTTCAATGCTGCAGAGGGTAACCTCGACATTATCATCACAGGTGATATAGGTTTCGCATTTGCTTGAACCGACCAGGGTTGTCTCAACCGGTGTTCCCGTACAATTGTTTACTTCCGCCCAGGTGTGAAAGTTTTCCTGTGCCGAGGGATAGGAGGCATCGTTTTGAAATACGCCGCCGTCATATTCGATAGTATAATCATCATACCCGTGAAAATTGATGACGGCTATAGCTTGTGATGGATTTGGCGGCGCGATGAGCATAAGGGCAAATCCGGCCACAGCGGCAAAAATATCAGAAGCATCATTGGCCACCCGCTGGGCCATCGCCGAACCGTTTGAGTGGCCGGTGGCATAAATTCGTGTGGTGTCGATTGCATAACCCAGTTTCATGAATTCAACGATTTTCCTGATAAAACCGACATCATCGATACTATCCCTCACCGCAGCGCCGCAACAGGCAAGCCCTCCGTTCCAGGAATGCTGATATCCACCGGGCCATACAACGATAAATCCTTCTTCATCGGCTTTTTCCCGAAAGCCCGAATAATTTTGCTGGGTATTTGCACTGCCGCCGTATCCATGAATATCGATTACCAGCGGTACCCCGGTGGAACCATCATAGGACGGCGGGGTATGAATATCAAAAAACCGCTCCAAACTATCGTGAACTAAAACAACCCTTTCACTTGCTGCAGTAAGGCAATATAAGGCTGAAATAATAAGAAGTACAGCGGGGAGACGTCGCATTGATTCTCCCTGTTCGATTATTTTCCCCACAACGCTCGTCAATCTGATTGAATGATAATTGAATTGTTTCAGACACCTTCCCCACTCAAGGCACCGCTACCATATACTATCAATAATTTAGTCAATAAATGAAGAAAAAGCAAGTTAGGCAAAATATCTCCGGCAATTTTAAGAAATGGAGCAAGGAAGGAGCTTTGGACAGCAATGAAAAAAATTATACTTATAAAGCAATCCCCTTTTGATGTGGACCGATTAATATGTATTTTCAAAATTTGTTACGGTATTCTCAAATCACTCATTATCAGGAGGCCTTTTTATGCTTAGATACCTGCCCTTGTTTCTTGCTGCAGGACTTGTTTCATCCTTATTCGCCGAAGACGCCAAACCCGAGTTCAAACCCTACGGGTTTATCAAAGGCGACATGTACATGGCCATGGACGGCGTTGAATCCTGGGGACAGGCGCAGCCGACCGCGGTTTCCAGGGCCACGGGCAACGAGAATTACGAACCGACCATGGCATTCACCGCCTCTCATTCCCGCTTTGGTCTGAAGGGACAGGGCAGTGTCAAGGAGATACCGATCGGCGGTGTGCTGGAACTCGATTTTTTTAGCGCAAAATCGAACACCAATTTCAACGCCAACCCCCGGCTCCGTCAGGCCTACGCCTGGGTGAAACCCGGAATGGGATTCGAAGTTCGAATCGGTCAGCAATGGGACCTCTTTTCTCCCCTCAACCCCACGACCAACAACACCAACGCCAATCTCTGGTATAACGGCAACTACGGTTTCCGCCGTCCTCAGTTTCAGGTCCGTTACGGCATGGAACTCGAATCGATCAAGCCGGGGATCCAGTTCAGTATCGGTGAAGGGGCCAAGGAAGCTTCCGGGATCGGGCTGGACAATCTCTCATTGATGCCCCTGATCCAGGGACGCCTGAGTGCGGAAATCATGGAAAAAGCAACCGTCGGTATCTCGGGTGTCTACACCACCCTGGGAGAAAACGACGAAATCACTACCTACGGTGTCAGCGGCGATGTCGGCTACACCCTCAACAAGCTCCTTGCGCTCAAAGGCGAAGTTGCCTGGGGACAGAACCTCAACGATGTCAATATTTTTACTACCGCCGGAAACAAATTTGTCTACAACAAGGACGGGACGCCGACCGATTCCGAAGACAAGGAGATTCTGGGATTCTGGTTCAATGCCCTGTCAAAGCCCCTGGATTACCTCCATGTTGCCGCCGGCTTTGCCATGGAAATGAACAACACCGAAATACCGAACGAAGAAGCGGTGGATGAAAACATGACCGCCTATGGCGATCTGATTTTCCCCCTCGGCAAACATTTCTCCCTTGCCGCCGAATATCAGTTTGTCAAAACAACCCACTTTGATGGGAACGAATACACCGCCAATGTTATCGATCTGGCGGGAAAAATATCATTCTGATGAACATTCCCGAAGCCCGTGTGGTACCCCGCACGGGCTTTTTTTTATCCCTCACCTCTTACCATAACCGGAAATCATCATGAAAATTCTTCTCACCGGAGCATCGGGACTTCTCGGACGGGCGATCTATAACGAACTGACGACCCACTCCGGGGACAGGGTGATCGGGACGGCATTCAGCCGGGCGCAGGCACCTCTGGTCAAACTCAACCTCCGCGACCGGAAAGCGGTTGAGCAGCTCATCGGGGAAGAAAAACCCGACCTGATTATCCACAGCGCAGCGGAACGTCACCCGGATATCTGCCGAAAGGACCCCGAAGGGACTCTTCGGCTCAATGTCGAGGTCACCCGGTGGATTGCCGAATTTGCCAAAGAAACCGGAAGCCTGCTTCTGTATATCTCCACCGATTATGTTTTTGACGGCACCGCTCCACCCTATCACCCCGAAGACACTCCCAATCCGGTCAATCTCTACGGCAAGAGCAAGCTGGAAGGCGAACGGTGTATCCAGAGTATTCTCGAAGATTATCTTATTCTCCGGGTACCAATCCTCTACGGCCCAATAGAATCGCTCGATGAATCCCCGGTAACAATTATTGCCCGTCAGCTTATGAAAGAAAACGTGAGGACCTTCGACAATTGGGCAAACCGGTATCCTACGCTCACCACCGATATCGCGGTCGTGATCAGACAGATGATTGAGCAAAGGAAAAGCGGAAATTCGGCCGTGCGCGGTATCTGTCACTGGTCGGGCGGAGAAGCATTAACCAAATACGCCATGGCACTGATTATCGCCGACATAATCGGCACTGCTCCCGACTCTGTGGAACCGGTCAACGATCCGCCCCCCGGCGCGCCCCGCCCCCAAAACCCCCATATCGACAGCTCGAAACTGGAAAAACACGGCATAGGACAACGAAGTGGTTTTCGAAAATCGATGAGGGAGATTATCACGCCTTTTCAAAGGCAATTTTCATAGAACAAAAACCGATCTCCTCAACCGAAATTACAGTTTCCTATAGATATATTTATGAGACAGTTTAGGGTTACAATCTTTTACCCAGTTGAATTTCTTTAACGATTTTCCATTGTGGAGCATCAGAGGCAATTTCAGGTCTGCCGCATGTCATAATTGCCAGTTTATCAACATGCAGTCGCTGCTCGACTCTTGCATTTGAGAAATCATTCTCCAGCATCAGTTTCATTTCATGTTGTTTTTCATCCGGCACATTGGAGAGAAGTGTAAAATGAGGTCTGAATTGTTTCAAAATATAGGGGGCATTGTAATATGTCAGCATAAGGTTTGTCCTGTCTGATGGTGCCGTGCGGTCTAAAAGTGCCTTATCCCTCGTATAATTTGACCCCGAGGCTGTCCTGTAGACTTTGGAAACCAGTTCATGATGCAATGCTTCAAGCCCCCCCGATTCATCAGTACACCCGATTGAAACGGCTGTCTGGTTTGGAAATGATTCGAGTAATCGAACGTTTGTAAGATCAAAGGGCATGAATTCCTCGGCAAGAAATTCGGTCTCTTTGATTGCTCGATCCAGCCAGGCCTGATTTTTAAAATAAAGGGCATCACATATTGTTAAATGAAAACCATAATATTTAGCAGCCCCTGTATAGTTTTTATAAACAGAATTTGTATGGATTTTCGATCTGATATCATATCCCACGATAGTACTGCCAAAGGTATAAATCCTGGAGTTCTCATCCGGAATATAGTAAAGTGCATAGGCATACCACTTGTCATTGTCGGCAGCCTGTTTTTTCTGGAGTCGACGATGAATTGTGGCGTCAAATGAGCCAACACCTGCAAGGTCGAGAGAATCGTTGTATATCCGAGTGTATTGACTCTCAATAAATTTTATTAGCGGGGTGCAATTTCTGGATTCTTCGACGAAATGGAAAATATGACTGTAATTACCAAGTTTTTTATATGCATAAGGATAAAAATAATAATGATCGTCAAGGACCATTATGGCAAAAGTTGGATAATTTGAGAAAAGCCGCAACGTAACATTTTCCTTGTTACCCTGTGCATCTCTCTCCATGAGCACCATATTAATTATGTTTATTATGCCTTGTCTCCCTACATGGGGCTTTTCTTCGCCCATTTCTTCTTCAATAAGACGGGATTTGACATCATGACTAAAGGGATTAGCGAGTAATATTTCAAGTGTCACATTTTCTTCACGGGTCTTTTTCATTATTTTCTGCAACAAATTGGGATTCTGAATAATACACAATCCTGTACCCAACAATCTGATTTTTTTGCTTTTTTCCAGTATGGGAACAATTTTGACATGGGTTTCCGATTCATTTATTCCCAGATCTTCGATATATGCTTTTCTTTCGAGGTCGGAAGCCTTCAATATAATTGCAATAAGGGCTATAATCGGAAGAGCATAGGCAATGGGAAGTAATCGTAACGGCACATCGACTCCACTGAGCAGCAATATTTCCAGCAAACCGGTCACAACAATGATAAACAGCAGTTTTTGATCGACAATCCGATTGGTTGCGCTTGAAACAATCCCGCTTAAAGAAAACTTATCCAGTAATTTTTTAATCATTTTTGATCCTTTACAGAAACATCAAATTTATGAAAATTTACATTTTTTGTTTTGTTCAACTTTCCAGACGACTTCTTCAAAGGGATGCTCCCAGGCAAAGGGGTTATAATCAGTGCAGTTTTCACAGGGACCGGTATAAATACCTTTTTTCTGTTGCTTCCGGAGTTGGTTAAATTGCTCGCCGGTCCAGATCGAAGTAATTGTCGACTGCGGTTCGTTCAAATCACCGATAATCCATTTATCTTTCTCCCACTGGTTATAACAAATCGGCACTTTCCCCCAGGGGTTTACATTGAATCGTGCCCATAATCCATAGCAGGGAACTCGATTTTCCGGAACCGCGACCGATTCAGAATCGAGGGTACCGCAAAATGAAGTTAATCGCCTTTTAACAACCTCATCGGCTTTGCCGTCCCAGGAGGATTCAAATTCGCGAAATTCCATTTCACCGGCTTCATTCGGCCAGGTGACATGGCTGACAACAATTGATGTACTGGATAAAACAGCGTTGCGTAATTGAATCATGGATTCAACGTTATCGACTACTTTTGTAAACGCGGCAGGATCATTGCAGCAGCGGACAGCAGTATATGTTTCCGATGAAGCGGCATCGATGCTGACTTCTATCAGAGTAAGTCCCGCGTTCAAGAGTGCCTGAGACAATTGTTCATTAAGAAGATATCCGTTGGTGAGAAGAATTGTTTTTACATTTCTGGAATGAGCATACGCGACAAAATCAGTCAGGTTCGGATGAAGGCATGGCTCCCCCCAGGCACAAAAACGAAGGAGAGAATGGGGATAGTGAGCCATTTCATCAACAATGTTTTCTATGCAATCACAACTCATGTAATGCGGATTAAAATCCTTTTTTTGAGAATAATGCCTTTGAGGACAATGGATACATGCATGTGTACATACGTTTGTTAGCGCCGCTACAACCATAGGAGGAAAAGATGTTTGCATATCCGGAGTAACAATCATAGAAATGATCTTCTATTTGGGAAAGGGTTCAGCATCAAGAGGCGCAAAATCTGCAGAACCTGCCTTGGAATCATCGGAAAGATATTTGCCCCTGCTGGGTATAACAATCATTGAATTTGATCAATGCGCTTATTTGTTCGCTTAAATATGATATTCTTTGATTAAAGGTCTTTAACTCATGCTTGTCTAGTTGAATTAAAACATGCCCCAGCTTAATATGCGCTCCAACAGGGATCCTGTCTTTAAAGATGTTTCCTATTTCAGTGAGCTTTTTGCGCAAATAAAAAAGCCGGTTGTCAAATACGTATCCTCTCACAAGCACACGGCCTTCGTTTGATATGATAAACCCATTGAAGTAAACTGCCACTTCTCCTATCTGCAATTTTTGGATGACATTCTCAGCCCTGTCTTTCTCCGAACTGCTTAAAGGTTCTACCAGATCGTTGTTATCAAAATGCTTCCTATTGACAATGGTAACATGGTAACTTTCAGGTGGTACATGGGCAAATAACTTAGTGGATTGGGGAGAAAACATTCTCAAATGCCTTTTAATTTCCATCGAAATATTCCAGAGATTTTCCTTAAAATCGGGATCGGGCAGGGGAAAACCAAGCGCCAAACCGGTTGGTTTATATGCGGTTGTATGAAGATAATAATGCCCTTTATTGAAAACGGCTAGTTCCCCGGCGGATCGATCCACCTCTTTTTTTTTCAACCCAGTATTACTGCTTTGAGTGGAAACAGTACTATAAAAATCATTACATGTGGTTAGGAAATCACCGGTAATTGCGTATGAATCTGAGAAATTCATTTTCATTTACTTGCTAATAAAAGGTTCTCACCAGTGAGTGTTTTATAAACGATTATTTTTATACTCAAACTATTCTTTTGCGAACAATTTATAAAAATACCGATTTCTCTTTCAAAACTTTTAAAATCAAAGGATTACATATACAGAGATGTACTATAAATACTAATTTAAATCCATGGATTGCAAGAACTTTTTTATTTTTCGGAAAAATGGAAATATTGCATGATATTCGTAGTGAAAGAAGAAAACTAATTCGGGAAAAACAGAAATATTATGGGTGTTGTATCACAGGGCAACGCCCCGCACAAGCCGTATCAGGAAAAATCCTGCACTAACGGCCACCAGACCGCCGGTAAGCTGTGCCCCTACGTTTACAAGGGCGCCGAGATACCGACCATTCTGGAGCAACAACAGGGTATCATAGCCGAAGGTGGAAAAGGTAGTGAAAGCCCCCAACATGCCGATGGTGAGAAAGAGGCGCCAGGAGTGGGCCATCTCGCTGAACCCGTTGGTCCAGCCGGCAACCGCACCGATAATCAGACAGCCGAGCATGTTGACCGCCAGGGTACCGAAGGGGAATGAGTTTCCCTTCAGGGAGACATGGACCCATCCTGAAATCAAATGACGGAGCACTGCGCCGACCAGGCCACCGGCTCCGACAGCCAGTAACTCGAGCATAACTTAACCCCTCTTTTCTTTCGGGCGAACCCCTACATCCGACATGTCAATGGGAATAAACCCGAGTTCAAAGGCAGGGGAATCCTGAGCAAGGGAGAAATCTCCCTGCTCGGCATTGGTAAACCGGGGATCTGCAATTTCCGAATGTATATCATATCCGCGCTTTTGCCATTCATCCCACTCGAAAACTTTTGATGCTCCCTCTTTTCCTGCTTTGCCGTGCCCGGCATTAACACTGTAAACCGGCGTTCTCTTTACATCCCAGTAAAGATTCAAATCGCTGAGAAAGCTTTTGGTTTCCAATCCGCCAGTCGGGTCATCCATGCCCCCCACAAAAAGCGGCTGATTATCGGTGACAACGATATTGCGTTCGAATGTAAACGATTTACCGCCATGGCCGTCGTCGAAAGCCCCTTTGTCTTCCCACCTCAAACGGACCCCGCGGCTGATCGCAATGATACCTTCCTCACCAAAAGCCCAGATATTGTTCCGCAGAACATTCTCTCTCCCAAAGTGAAGATGAAAGGGTTGACTGCTGACATTATAACAGATATTGTTTTCGATTACCAGATAGGAACTGCCTTCATCAGGATAAATGGCCCACCCGCCGTAGCCGTGCTTTTCGATGTCATGGATCAAATTGTTGCGAAGAACCGTCCCGGGCTGGATACCCAGAGTGTAAATGCCCCCCATGTCGTTGATAACGCCCTTGCCCAGATCGTGAATATGATTTTTTTCAACGAGATTATCACAGGCCACCGATGGCCAGTAACCCCAGACCCAGCCGAGGGAAATTCCGGTATAATACAAATCGTGGATATGATTATGGGCAACCCTGTTTCCAAAGGTGTGCATGAGCACGATCCCGGTGGATGCATAATAGATTTTGCCGCTGTCATAAATATGATTATCGGTGATAACCATCCCCCCGGTCCGCCGGGAGACTGTCCCCCATGAATGGGAACCGTTGACCTTGATGCCACCGCCGCCGATATCATGCATGGTATTGCCGGTTATCCTGTTCCCCCGGCAACCATCCCTGATATCCACCGCATACCATCCAAGATGGTGAAACGTGCAATTTTCAATGGTGCAATTATGAGCGCCTTCAAAAGAAACTACCCCGGGGACATCGGGCGCCGCCTGGCGGGTTACGTATGGACGGACCCAGTCGGTATGTTCGAAACAGAGGTTCCGAAAGGTCAGAAATTCAACAAAGCGCTCAGAGTCGGGCTCCCCTTGAACGATTACCAGTTGGGAAATAGCCGAAACAATGGTTTCAACCGAATCGATTGATTCTCCCTCACAGGGGATATAATAGAGCAGACAATCCTTTCTGTCCAGGTACCATTCCCCCGGTTCGGAGAGTGCTTCAAAGACATTTTCGATATAGTATCTGCTGTTCCCCTGACCAAAGGCGTCAACCAGCGACATTCGAGCTGTTTTTGAGCAGATTACCAGATTCTGCTTCTCATCGAATGATTCGATGGGCATACGATCGTCGATCCAGTAATGGAGAACAACGATTTCTACATCCTTTAAATTTTTCCATTTTTTAATTTGCCCGGCCTCACAAATAAAACGGTCTTTTATGGCATGGGGACTGGATTGTGTTTCCTTTGGTGGAATATCTTTAATAGTATAATACCCCTTTTTAGGAAGTCGGGACCGGGGACAACGCCTGTCGTTAACGAACAACTGGCGGAAGGGGCCACATTTTTCGACAATGGCGGAAACATCGGCAACCCACATCGTTTTATTATCAACAGTCTTTTCTTCCCAGTTTTTAATCTCGATCCCGCCACTGATTTTCGGTTTTTCGCCCGGATAGGAATCAAAGGTGATCGGCCCGGAATCCCGGGGTGTAAAATAGAGAGGTTTATCGCAAAAATATCTTCCTTCCCTGAGCCAGACAGTTACAGGACCGGCAAATTCTCCACGCGCTTTGCTTTTCCTGAGGATACTGCAGGCCTGCTCTAAGGTTTTAAGCGGACCATCATCTTCCGAAATATCGGGGCTTGTTCCCCTATAAGCATCATCGCCCAATGGTGAAACAAATAAATCATGGGGACCAAATTTCACTGCCATCGAAAATATCCTTCATTTAAATTGAAATAAATATAATGAGCTAAAATAATTCTTTATTCCGCATTTTTTAAAAGAATAAGGAAAAAAGGGTAATTAGCTTTAAAACATGAGTGATGCACTATTCTGGTTTATCGTTAGATATTTGTATCATCCTTTTACATTTTTTTGATAATTTGCGCATATTTAATGAATTAAATTACTTTTTTTTGATTTTTTCCGTTTTTTTTCTTATTATATATGATCTGATTTAGAAAATTGAAAAAGCGAAAAAGGATATTTTCCTGCTGGATCACGAAAGGAGCGACGTTTGCGTAGAGAAAAACCGACTCTCGGGCTTAAACATCTCACCAGCGGAGTCATATTAACGGCAATCTTAATCGGCCTCTCAGGTTGTTCATCAACCCAGACCAACATTTCCATTCTTGAATCATCGAAGGATATTACCGAGTTACGATCTGCTTTGCGGGCCATTGGACGCAAGGGCAAACGAGGATATAAAGCGATTCCACAGGTTGTGCACATTGTCCAGCGTCACCCGGATTCCGAACTTCGACAGCTGGCAATCCGCACGCTTGGGAAAATCGGATCGGAAGATAGAAATGAAGCAACCCGGGTCCTCTGTAATTGCATCTTTGAACCGGATGTGGAAATCAGAAGAATGGCGCTTGTTGCTTTAGGCGATATCACCCCCTTTCCTATGGGTGCGTTCCCGCCTCTTATCGAGGCCATGGGCGACAAAGACAGTATTGTCAGCAAAATGGCAATGACTCTGCTTCTGGATTATGTCCCTCACTGCAACCATGCTCTGAAAAATGCGCTGGCTGATCAGGAGCCCAAGATCAGAAGCATGGCCGCGTTGGCCCTGGGACATATCGGATATGACGCCCGGTTTGCGGTTCCGAAGCTCAAAGATGCGCTTGATGATGAAAATCCGGAAGTAAGAGAAAAGGCCCGGGAAGCGATCGACAAAATCTCAGCGCAAACCGGGATTCAGTATTAGCACGGCGGTGAACAAATACAATATAACGAAAAGGAAACTACCAAACGATATTTCACTTATTTATTTTTTTACAATCAATAATCCCGAATATATATTTTAAATGGAAAGCAAAACCAATTAATATCTTTTTGTACCATCAAAGGAGTTCACTGAGAAAATTTCGCAGCAGCAAGTACGACCGGTCGGGTATACAGGTTGGCTGCACACGACAAGAAAGCACATTTCCCCATCATGATAATCATCATCTGTTCTTCGTATCCCTTGTTCTCATTCCCCTCCCCGCGATTTCATCATTGTAATTTCACCACAGGGATCTCCTTTCATAATTCCTTTTTTGGGACGCTCCACACAACAGTAAGCAATTGTTCCATACATATCGTCCATTTTTTCTCTTCATTTTATGAAAGGCGGTTCTTATGACACAAGCAACCAACCAGTATCGTTCTCTATGGCAGGAACTCGGCCTCGATCTGGCCTCCCATGATGCTCTTCTGGAAGCAGTAGGTAAGGCTTATCACGACGCCTATCTATCGCAGGAAAACCGACCGGAGGGAATGAAATACTTTGATTTCGTGGTGTCCGAGATTCACGGGCTCAGGGTCAAAGAGCTTATGGATGCCCGGAAGGAAGGCCGGAAAGTTGTTGGGACCTATTGCACCTTTGTCCCCGAAGAGATTGTCCTGGCCGCCAATGGTATTATGGTTGGTTTGTGTTCGGGGGCCGACTTTGCCCTTGAGGAAGTGGAGAAGATATTGCCCCGTAATCTCTGTGCGCTCATTAAATCGAGCTTTGGTTTCAAACTCGGGAAAGTTTGTCCTTACCTTGAAGCCAGTGATATGATTGTGGGGGAAAATACCTGCGACGGCAAGAAAAAGGCGTATGAAGAACTCGGCAAACTGGCGGACAACCTTTACATAATGGATTTACCCCAGACAAAAAACGGCAACAGCAAAGAATTTCTTCGCACCGAATATAAAAAATTCATAAAAGCAATGGAACAATTAAGCGGCGTATCAATCACCGTCGAAAAACTTCAGCGTGCAATTGAAACGGTGAATAACAAGCGTAAAGCGATCCATCGCCTTTCGAAATTACGCGCCCACGCCCCGGCCCCCATATCCGGACTCGACAGCCTTCTTGTCAACCAAATCGCTTTCTTTGACGACCCCGTGAGGTTTACCGATTCGGTAAATACAATCAATGCCGAGCTTGAAGAGCGTAGTAAGGCAAACGATGGTCCTTTCGCTGCAAATACCCCCCGGATTCTGCTGTCGGGCTGCCCCTTGGCCGTCCCAAACTGGAAAGTCCCCTTTATTGTCGAATCCTCCGGAGCGGTGATTGTCGGAGAGGAATCCTGTGTTGGTGAACGGGGAACACGAAACCTGGTTGATACCACCGCTGATACCATCGATGGTTGTATTGATGCACTGGTGGACCGATATCTGTCGATTGACTGCGCAATTTTCACGCCCAATCCCGACCGGCTCAGCCATATTCAAGAGATGGTCCGGAAATACAATGCCGACGGTGTTATTCTCTATGGACTGAATTTCTGTACTCCCTATCTGGTCGAGGCCATGAATATTGAGAAGGTGCTCGAAAATCAAGGAATACCGTCAATTCGTATAGAAACCGATTACAGCCGGGAAGATGTCGGACAGTTGAAAACGCGAATCGAAGCATTCATCGAGCGGATACAGGGCTAAGCCCCAAAGGAGAAAGCAATGGGAACCTGTGGAATCGATATCGGCTCGCGGACAATTAAGATGGTTTTTCTTACCAAGGGTTCACTTTCCCGTTGGGAAGTTATGGATTCCGGTTCCTATCCGCTGAAAACAGCGCGACGCCTTCTGGCCCAATTTCCCGAATGCCCGACCATGGCAACCGGCTATGGGCGGCATCTTCTTGAGCTGGAAAATATCCCCTCGGTAACCGAAATCAAAGCTTGCGCCCGGGGTGCTCGTCATTTCTTTCCCGAGGCGGGATCGGTTATTGATATCGGGGGACAGGATTTAAAGGTGATTGTCCTGGATAAAAACGGCAAAACGGCACGATTCGAAATGAATGACCGGTGCGCTGCCGGCACGGGGAAATTCCTTGAAATCATGGCCGCCACCCTCGAATGCTCCCTCCAGTCATTCGGCGCAATGGCCCTGAAGGGTAAGGAATCGGTCCGCCTCAATTCGATGTGCACCGTTTTTGCCGAATCCGAAGTCATCAGCCTGTTGAACAGAAATTGTCCCAAAGAAGACATCGCCCTTGCTCTCCACACAAGTGTCGTTAAGAAAATTTCTTCAATGTACAGCCGGCTTTCCGGAACTGCAGAAACGATTGTTCTTGCCGGTGGCGGGGCATATAATACAGGGCTTGTTGCCCTGCTCGAAAAGTCTCTGAAAAAGAGGATACTGGTTCCCGACAACCCCCAGATTGTGGTTGCCGCGGGAGCAGCACTCCTTGCAGCAGAGCAGGAATAATATAAGAAAAGATAATCGTTTGTCTGAAAAAAATTGCAACTAGTATTCAAGGAGACAGCTCATGGCTACAAAAACCGTTGACGCCCGGGGGAAAGCATGCCCCCAGCCCATAGTGATGACCAAAAAAGCGCTGGCCGGCCTCGCCGACAACGATGAGATGGTTGTTTTGGTCGACAATGAAACATCATCTCAAAATGTTCAACGGTTTCTTCAAAGTAACGGGATGGAAAGCTCATCGTCCCGGGAGGGCGACACCTATACCATTACCGTCACAAAGATACAGCCCGATTTGTCACACCCCGATGCCGAAGCTTATTGCTCAACCGGGAAAACCGGCAATCATGTCATTTGCATTACCGGCCAACGAATGGGAATTGGCGCCGAAGAACTGGGTGATATCCTCATTCGTGCCTTCATCAATAGTCTCAAGGAAGTGAGTCCTCTTCCCCGGTGCTTGATTTTTTATAACAGTGGTATCAACCATGTTCTGAGCGATTCACCGGTTCTCCAGAGCATCCGCGAACTCGAAAGCCTCGGGGTCGAGGTAATCGTATGCGGAACGTGTGCCAAGTTTTACGATCAGACGGATTATGTCGCGGTGGGAACTATTTCCAATATGTACGACATTATCGAACAACTCACCTCGGCAAGCAAGGTGATCATGCCCTGATGTGCCCTTCGGGTGGGCGGGTTGTTGTTTTTGCTGTTGTATGGTCGTTCGATCGAACGGCCATACAACACGGCGGATGTCCCCACGCAGTTAACTCCGCAATTTATATTATTTCTCTGCGAGTTACAACCACTCTTTCAGGAGGAAACCCATGATCGACATCCCTTCACGTCAAGTACACCTCGATTTTCACACCTCCGAATATATCCCTGAAGTTGGGGCTAAATTCGATAAAGAGCAATTTCAGCAGGCCCTTCGTTTCGGCCATCTCAATTCGATTACAATCTTTGCTAAGTGTCACCACAGCTGGTCGTATTATCCAACAAAAGTCGGACGGTCTCATCCCCATCTTAAAACCGATCTTCTGGGTCAGCAGATCGAGGCCTGCCATGAAATCGGCATTCGCGCACCCATCTACTATACTGTCGGATGGTCTGCCAATGATGCTGAAGACCATCCTGAGTGGCATCATAAAAACAAAGATGGATCGACTTTTGAACTTTTTCCCGATCCCAAAGCCAAACCTTCCGATCCCAAGCCTACGTTTTCATGGAAATATCTCTGTCCCTCGGGATCATATCGTGAGCACATGTATGAGCAGACCAAAGAGATTGTTGATATGTATCCGGTTGATGGTTTCTTTTACGATATCTGCTGTGCGGAGCTCTGCTATTGCGACCGCTGTAAAAGCGGTATGAAAGATGCCGGGCTGGATTGGGAAAAGGAAGAGGATGCCAAAAAATGGTATGTTCAAAACTGGCGCGAATTCATGCAGGGATGTAATGAAATTATTCTGGCGAAATATCCTGAAGCAACGATATTCTACAATGGGAGTGCGGAAGTATATCGGGATCAGTTTGTCGATCTCGAAACGCACATGGAACTTGAAGATCTCCCGACCACCTGGGGCGGCTATGAGAAATTTCCAGTCCGGTCAAAGTACTTTGCCAATTATGGGAAGCAGCTTCTCGCCATGAGCGGCAAATTTCATACCGCCTGGGGAGAATTCGGCGGTTTCAAGCATCCTGAGGCTATCCGTTATGAAGGCGCAGCCATGATTGCCTGGGGTTCAGGCTGCAGCTTCGGCGACCAGCTTCACCCGTCCGGCGAAGCCGATCTGGAGACCTATCGAAATATCGGTGAGGCCTATAAATATGTAGAACAAATTGAAGAATACGGATTGAAATCGGGCCCTTATTCAAATCTGGGAATCTGGTTGAGCGGCGACAAGCCTTCCGACCAGGGGGTGGCAACGATGCTCCACGAAGTACAAATGGACTACGAGCTTGTGGATAAAACCAAGAATATCGATAAGTATGAAACAATAATCATTCCGGGCGGCAATTGCCTGAATAGTGATGAAGCTGCGCTTTTAAGTGACTATGCCAAAAAAGGCGGTTCATTGATTATTATCGGAGAAAGCGCTCTTGATAAGGAAAAGAAAAAGTTTCTCTTTGATTTTGGCGCCACCTATGAAGGTCCCGGCACCTATGATATCGATTATCTTTTTGTGAAGAAAAAAATCGGCGAAGATGTTGTGACATCTCCTTTCCTCTGTTATTCACCGGCCTTAAAGTGTATTCCTGAGGAAGCCGAAATACTGGGCGGAGTGTACGAACCCTATTTCAGCCGAACTTACGAAAAATACTGTTCTCATCAGTATACCTGCTATCAAACAGAACCGGCAAAACATCCGGGCATAATCAAAAAAGGTTCCATTATATATTTCGCCCATCATATTGGAGCCATCTATTACGAACACGGTGCCCGGATACACCGTCAGGTGTTTATCAACGCCCTTAGCCTCCTCTATAAAAAACCGGTGCTCAAGGTGGATATGCCTTCAGCGGCAAAGGTCAATTTCCTTGTCCAGCCGGCACATAAGCGCTACGTTGCCCATCTGCTGTATGCACCGCCAATTCAACGTGGACGGTGCCTGGTTATTGAAGATATGGTTCCCTTGTACTATATCCCTGTTGAAGTTACTGTTCCGGAAAAGATCAAAAATGTATATCTGGCACCGCAGAAAGAAAAGGTGGATTTTGAAATCAAAGGCGAGACCGTTTTTGTAACCGTCCCTAAAGTTGAGTGCCATCAGGCGATAGTATTTGAATATTAAACAGCAGCACCGCAGAAAAATACTTTTGTAGGTCTTTTCTGAAGCTCTTGTGGTGTCTTTATTACTGCCGGTTTGACATTACCTCTGCCCTTACTGATTTTTACTTTATGAAGCTTGAGTGCTTCATACAATAATTGTAGTATATATATCTATGGTGCATTATATGAGATTATTTCCTTTTCAGGTACTTTTGGCTTTCCTGCTGTTTTCCGGATGTTCGGTAAAAAAAATTGCGATCAATTCGGTTGCCGACGCTTTGTCTGGTGAAGGAAGTACTGTTTTTACCGGCGATAATGATCCGCAATTGGTTGCCGATGCGCTTCCCTTTGCACTCAAAATGTACGAGACCATGCTCGAGCAGACCCCGGAACATGCTGAGCTTCACCTTGCCACCGGTAAGGCGTTTACCTTGTATTCCTATGCCTTTGTGCAGGGTCCGGCGGCGCAATTGCCCGATGAAAAAATCAGTACACGAAAAAAGATGAACCAGCGGGCCAAAAAGCTCTTTCTCCGGGGAAGAAATTATATCCTGACCGGACTCGATATTAACCATCCCGGATTCAGAGATGCGCTGAGGCAATCGGCCGATTCGGCATTAGCCATGACAACCGAAGCGGATACCGCGTTTCTCTACTGGGCGGGAGCATCATGGATGGGCGCTCTGACGACCGATAAATTCAATCTCGGCCTGCTGATGAGCATGCCAAAGGCTGTTGCCTTTGTTGAAAAATGCATGGAATATAATCCAGCCTTTGGTGAAGGATCCTGTCATGAATTTTTTATCTCCTATTACGGCAGTATTCCCCCGTCTATGGGCGGAAGTGAACAAAAGGCACGGGAACATTTCAAAAAGGCCGTTGAATTGTCGCAGGGAAGTAAGGCATCTCCCTACATGTCCCTCGCGACCTCGGTATGCGTGAAAAAACAATACAAAGAAGAATTCATTCAGCTCATGAAAAAGATTTTATCCATCGATGTCGACGCGTATCCCCGCAACCGGCTGTTGAATATAATCAGCCGGAGGAGAGCGGAATGGATGCTTGCGCATATTGATAATTTCTTTCTTCCTGAAGAAAAAGGAGCAGAAATAGAACAATGATTACTCCCATAATTCGTCTGGTCATACTCGCTGCATTGTTTTTGGTATTTCCGCTTAATGCCCTGACCATTAAGCTCGGGACTCTTGCACCTGAAGGCTCTCCCTGGGACAATGGCCTTCGCAAAATCAATGCAGAATGGAAAGAGTTATCCGATGGTAAGGTATCGTTCAAGATATATCCCGGAGGAATTGCCGGCGATGAAGAAGATATGATACGCAAGATGAGGATCGGCCAGCTCGATGCTGCCGGAATTACCGGCGTGGGCTTAACACGGATCTATCCTCTCATACTCAATGTTCAGGCGCCGCTGCTTGTTCGCACCGATGAACAGCTTGACTATGTTCTGGAGAAAATGAAACCGAAATTCGAGCAAGGGCTCGAAAAAAAAGGTTTTGTTATCCTTCTCTGGAATAAAGTAGGATGGGTTCATTTCTTTTCAAAGAAGCCGGTAGTGTATCCCGAAGATCTTATGAAACAGAAGCTGTTTGTCTGGGCCGGTGATGCCGACGGGGTCCAGGCCTGGAAAGAAATGGGGTTTCATCCGGTGCCACTTGCCGTCACCGATCTCATGTCGTCACTTCAAAGCGGTATGGTTGAAGCATTCACGACCACTCCTCTGTCGGCGGCAACCAATCAATGGTTCGGGCTGGCAAAAAACATGTGCGAGCTTAAATGGGCTCCCCTTTTAGGTGGTGTTATTATTTCCAGGAGAACCTGGAACAGAATACCAAAAAACCTCCGCCCGAAACTTCTGAAAGCGGCACGAAAAATCGGTAAATCCATGGAAAGCGAAATTGCCGAAGCCGATCAAAAAGCGGTTATTATCATGAAACAACATGGATTGACGATCAACCCTGTCTCCGAGGATGCCCTGCAGGAATGGAAAAGCGTTGTTGAAAAAGGAACACGGAAAGTTTTCGGGAATTCACTCGAGAAAGAAATATATAACGAAATTGAAGCGCTGATTCGGGAATTCAAAAGCGAGAATGAATAATTCCGGTTGACATTCTTCATTTAAAAACTATTGATATGCACTCTACGATCTTCATGAAAAAAAGCATCAGTGCCCTCCTTTCATTTCTGTGCAAAGCCGAAAATATCGTCATCTCGATAGTGCTTGTGGGTATTGCTCTTTTTCCCACTCTTGAAGTGATTTTTCGTGTTTTCGGCAGCGGTATTCATGGTTCATCCGACTATGTTTATCATCTTGTCTTATGGATCGCCTTCGGCGGGGCCATGATTACCTCGAGGGAGGAAAAACATCTTGCAATCAGCGCACTGATTGATCATGTCGGGCCCCAGACCAGAAGAATTGCCCAAAGCATCAAAGCCTGTCTTTCGGTGGCAATTTGTATAAGCCTTGCGATCAGTTCCCGGCAACTCGTGCAGATCGGCTTCGGTCCGGAACAGAAAGTAGGAATATTCCCTATCCAGGCGGTGCTGTATATCATGCCCGTTGCTTTCGGTATAATGGCAATCAGATTTGTTACTCATGCTCCAAAAGGGATCGCATATAAACTTATTGCCCTGAGTGGCGGTTTACTTACTGCTCTCTTCGCCTTTTTTCTGCAGGATTTGATGGCCTATGTTATCTGGCCGAGTGCAATTCTTCTTATTATTGCAGCATTCTTCGGAACGCCCATCTTTGTGATTCTCGGCGGAATGGCGGTTCTTCTTTTTTATAATTCGGGTGGATCTATTGCAGTAATACCCAATGAGGCCTACACCATGCTGACCGGCCCGATCATACCGACGATTCCACTTTTTACCCTTGCGGGTTTCATTTTGTCCGAAAGCAAGGCAGGAGAACGGCTTGTCAAGATGTTCAATGCGGCTTTCGGGCGGCTTCCGGGCGGCCTTGCAATTATGGCAATTATCGTCTGCGCCTTTTTCACCACCTTCACCGGAGCATCGGGCGTGACAATCCTTGCCCTGGGAGGGCTCCTCTCATATGTACTTATCGAAGGTGGTCATTCCAAAAAATTCACCTCAGGCCTGCTCACCGCATCGGGCAGTATCGGTCTTTTATTCCCCCCGAGTTTACCGATAATCCTCTATGGAGTTGTCTCACACGTTAATATCAAGCACATGTTTATCGGCGGTATTATACCGGGATCCTTGATGGTAATTACTCTTGCATTACTCGGTATCGGTAATGCGGCAAAGCGCAAATCGAATTATCCCTCATTTAATATAAAAGAACTTATATCTGCCCTGATCGGAGCCGCAGGTGAAATCTTTCTGCCGATCCTGACAATCTTTCTCTTTTTCAAGGGAATTACAACGCTTGTGGAAACAGGGGCAATTGCTGTTGTGTATGCATTGATTCTGGAAGTATTCATTCATAGAGATATCAAGCTTAAGGAGATCTCTTCCGTTTTTCTCAAATGCATTCCTCTGATCGGTGGTGTGCTGATAATTCTTGCCGTCGCCAACGGACTTTCCTATTTTATCATCGATGCCGAAGTTCCGATGTCCCTTGCAGCATGGTGCAAAGAAAATATTCAATCAAAATATGTTTTTCTCATCCTTCTCAACATTGCACTTCTGATCACCGGTTGCTTTATGGATATTTTCTCAGCCATTATGGTGGTAGTTCCTCTGATTATCCCTCTGGCTGAAGCCTATGGTATTCATCCTGTGCATTTAGGAATTATATTCCTCGCGAATCTGGAACTGGGCTACCTTACTCCGCCGGTTGGATTGAATCTCTTTCTTTCCTCATACCGTTTCAACGAGCCGCTTATTAAAATTTACAAAAATGTTATCCCCTTTTTAATCGCACTCCTCGTTGCGGTACTCCTCATTACCTATGTGCCGTGGCTCACAACAGGATTGCTGGATATATTCACCTTATAAGGGGACAGGGTGGCAGGATCTATCGAATGGTAGCCGAGTAGTGAATGTTTGATACCGGATCCATATATTTTACACGCTACGCTACCTCAATCTCACGAATATCATCACCCCGATCGGAAAAGCGGATCGTACGTACATCTTCAGGCAAAACTTCGGGAAATCTGTCGGCCCATTCGATCAGACAGACGCCATCGGCCCCGACATAATCCGCAAAGCCGATCTCAATGAGTTCATCCGGATGAGAAAGGCGATAAAAATCAAAATGGTAGACCGGAAACGATCTGGTCTGATAGGTGCGAAGAATTGTAAATGAGGGACTCTGCACTTTTACCTGTGGATTGAGATAATCAACAAATCCCCTGACAAATTCGGTCTTACCCGCCCCCAACTCACCGATAAGTGCATAGGTCTCACCTACCCGGGCTTTTGCAGCCGTTTTGGCGCCCAGAGAACGGGTATCATCAGCAGAACGGGTCGTTACACTCATCGCTTTATGTAATTTCTCGGTGTTGTATAAACAGGTGCTCAGAACTTGCCGGCATCTTTGGGCTCCATAATTGCCAGCGGAATAATCATTTCTTCCATCGAAACGCCGCCATGCTGAAAGCTGTTCTGGTACTGTTCCTGGTAATTCTCAAATTTATCAGGATGAACAAAGTAATAATTTTCCTTTGCAATGATACAATTGTTTTCTTCCGCTACAACCGGTAATCTATAGACGGTGGGATCCGAAAGAAAAATCGAATGACGTTCATCGCTGGTTACTTTGGGTCCGTATTTATAACGGAGATTCTTTGCCAGACTTTCGACCCCGTATACTTCGGTGCCACGGGTACAGAACGTGCTCCCATGGTCGGTTGTTAATATGACGGTACAGTCCTTGCGCGCAAGTTCCCGGAGTATCTGAAACAAGTTTGAATACTGAAACCACGAAGAGGTCAACGAACGAAATGCGGTCTCATCAGGTGCAATTTCCTTGAGTATTGTCGATGTGGAGCGGGAATGGGCGAGAAGATCCACAAAATCGACAACAATTGTCACCAATGGATGTTTTTTATAGGATGGAATATTGCGCAGAACTTTCTGCGAATCGCGGGTGTTCTTTATTACTTCAAAGGGATAATCCCGCTTTACGCTCATTCCAAGACTTTTGAGTTTCTCGGCAAGCATTTTTTTCTCATACTTGTTATGGGCATCGCTTTCCTCATCGAGGTCTTTGAACAGCTTTGGATATTGTTCCGAAATCTCCTGTGGATACATCCCCGCAAACAGGGCATTCCGGGCAAAGGGAGTTGATGTGGGAAGTAAAGAAAAATAGCATCCCCGCTGAATTGAATAGTATGTCCTGAGCAGTGGTTCGATCGCATAGTACTGATCCAGACGCATGCAATCAAGAACAATAAAAAACACCTTTTTATCATCCTGAAGACGGGGAAAGAGCACTTTTTCGACGATATCGGCCGACATGAGCGGAGGATTCTTATTTCCTTTGACCCAGGCAGGATAATGTTCGGTAATAAATTCGGCAAATACGGCATTGCAATCGGACCGCTGACCGGCATGGGTTTGACGTAATCCTTCATCCTCTACATTCTGCAGCTCAAGATCCCATTTTGTTAAATTATTGAACAGGCGTATCCACCGGCGGGCATCCATAGTGCTGGAGAGGGCAACCCGATTTTCTGAATAATCGCGTACAAATCGCTGATTGATCTGCGTCGACATTATCTGCCGTGAATCGAGGAGTCTTTTACATACCGAAAGTATCTGAGAGGGATTAACCGGCTTGGTAAGGTACCCGTCAATCTTGCGCCCGAAAGCATCTTCCATAAGCCGTTCTTCCTCACTCTTCGTCACCATGACGACCGGAAGATCGGGCTGCATTTCCTTGATTTCTTCCAGAGTGGTCAACCCGTCTTTCCCGGGCATCTGTTCATCGAGAAGAACAAGATCGAATTTCCCCGGTTTTTCGGTAAGCACATGGAGAGCATCATCACCGCTGAACACCGGGATCACGCTGTAACCCCGTGTCTCGAGAAACATTATATGCGAACGCAGAAACTCGATTTCATCATCAACCCATAGTACTTTTTTACGACCACCCATCAGTATCTACTCCTTGTAAAAACTATGTCGTCCGGCGCACCGGCAAATCAATGTGAAAAATAGTACCTTTCCCCTTCTGAGACCAATGGACATAAATCAATCCATTATGATAGTCCTCAACAATACGCTTTGCCAGCGTAAGGCCGAGTCCCCATCCCCTCTTTTTAGTGGTATACCCCGGAGAAAATACTTTCTTACGATCTTCCCATTGAATGCCTTTACCATTGTCCTTATGAATAATCCTGACCATTTTATTATCCGAAATATATTCGGTTTTAAGTTCGATCAATCCGTTTTGTGACCGTATCGCATCGAGGGCATTTTTTTGAAGATTTTCGATGACCCACTCCATTAGATCACGATTGCAGGGAACTTCCGGAAGCACACCGAAATCTTTTTGAATCTCTATTTTTCTTCCCAGCACAGGGAGCCGGGCGCTGAAATACTGCATGGCATCTTCAACAACTTTGTTAATATTACTGGGAAACAGGTCGGGAACCGAACCGATCTGATTGAACCGGTTGGTAATTTTTCTCAACCGTATCAGGTCACCTTTCATATTCCCGCAAATTTTCCCAACCTGGCCAATGAGCTCTTCGGGTTCAGGCCCATCCTCGCCTTCAGGTGCAGCTTCAAGATATTCAACCCACCCCATCAGTGACGATATCGGGGTACCCAGCTGATGGGCCGTCTCCTTTGCCAATCCTACCCAGAGATTGCTCCTTTCGGTTACCCTCACACTGTGAAAGGCAAGATAGGCTAAAAGCATCACCGCAACAACCAGCCCTATCTCCAGAAAGGGCATCCACTCAAGAGTTTTCAGACGGTCACTGTTACTATAGACCAGGTAACCGATTTTTGTTCCTGTTTCGTGGATAATAATCGGTTTCGGTTCATAGGTGGCCCTGAAATCTTCAATTTTCTTTCTGATTTCTTCTTTTGATATGGCTGCTGTATCATTGGGAGCGATATGCTCACGATTCCAGAGAGGCCCTGTGGTAATATTTTTCCAGATAATCGGTCGCCACGAGGTATCGGTAACAATAATTGGAAAATGGAGCTTTTGAATCACTTCCTGAAAGATTACCTCGATCTCCTGATTATTCATTCGCTGTGAAAGAGCAGTTTTGATCAATTCAGCATAGGTCTGGGTTACCCTTACCGAATCTTTTCGTATCTGACCGATAATTTGCCGGGTAAAAAGCGCATACCAGAGGAGTCCGCCAAAACAGAGGAAAAGAAAGAAATGCTTCCCCGTGAAGCTCCTTAAGCGCATAAAAAACGGGTAAAGCGCCTGTGCCGGGAAATGTCTCTTTACAAATTTTCTCACGATGACTGTATTTCTTTTACACCGCGCATATATGGTTGAAGTACTTCGGGTATACGGATGGTTCCCCGGGAGGTCTGGTATGTTTCGAGCAGGGCTACCAGAATCCTGGCAGTCGCAACACCAGATCCATTGAGTGTATGGATATACCGCGGTTTCCCGCCCTCCCCGGGTTTGTATCGGATATTCATACGCCGCGCTTGAAAGCTTTCAAAATTGCTGCACGAAGAAACTTCGAGGAATTTCTTTTCCCCCGGAGCCCATACTTCAAGATCATAGCATTTTGCCGCAGCAAAAGAAAGATCGGCATCACATAAGGCAAGCACCCGGTATTTCAGGCCCAGTGCCTGTAAAATACCTTCGGCATTTTCCCGCAAACTCTCGAGTTCATCATAGGAATTTTCGGGAACAACAAACTTTACCATCTCAACTTTGTTGAACTGATGCAATCGCAGAAATCCTTTGGTATCTTTCCCGTAGGAACCCGCTTCTCTTCTAAAGCAAGCGCTATAGGCACAGTATTTTACCGGAAGCTGCTCTTCGTTGAATATCTCGCCCCGATGAATATTAGTCACCGGAACTTCAGCGGTAGGAATACAGAAAAGCCGGTCTTCGCCGATATAATACATCTGATCGGCGGATTTGGGTAACTGCCCGGTCCCGAAATGACTCTCTTCGTTGGCAAGGAAAGGAGGAAATATTTCGGTATAGCCGTTTTTGGTCACATGGGTATCGAGAAAAAAGGAGATAAGGGCGCGTTCAAGCAATGCCCCGGCGCCTTTATAGAGCGGGAACCCGGCCCCGCTGATTTTTGCGCCACGGGTAAAATCAAAAAGCCCAAGCGATTCACCAAGCTCCAGATGATCTTTCGGGGTAAATTTAAAGGAAGGCTCCTCTCCCCACTCACTTACAACAACATTGTCTTCTTCGCTTGCACCATGAGGAACCGTTTCATGAGGAACATTGGGGATCTTGATCGCTATTGCACGAATGTCATCTTCAATGGTTTTCAGATCAGTGTCAAAATTTTTGATTTGTTCCGAGACCGTTTTCATTTCACTGAGAATCCCGGATGCATCGTTCTTTTCTTTTTTTAACAGGGCAATTTCCTGAGACTTTTTGTTTCGCAGGCTTTTCAACTGTTCGACTTCATAGATAATCTCGCGTCGCTTACGATCCAACTCGAGAATGCTTTCGATATCTGCCGGGTCCTTTTTATTAAGGGATGCCTGTTTTACCTTATCGGGGTTTTCTCTAATAAATTGAATATCGAGCATTGTACGGCCTCTTTGACAAAAATAGCACTTGTGAAACAGTAATAGGCAATTTAATGTTCAATAATATATATCATGGAAATAAAGAATCCGGTGAGTCGAAACGGGCTTTTCAGGCCTCGGCGCCTTCACGGCGAACGAATAATTCCGACAAGCCTAGGGGCCTTCGGTTTTTCTTCTCATTGAGTTAATCAGGAGCCCCAGGCCGACGAGAATAACCAGAAAAGAAAAAACCACGGGCCAGTCTCCGAATCGGGTGTAGAATGTAGGACGGTGACCGAGGGGGACTTCGCCGACCAGGACCCCCCGTTCATAAAGCCCTGTCTTTTCACGTACCCGCCCGTACTGATCGACGATCATGCTGATACCGGAATTGGCGCATCGAGCCAGAGGAATGCCGTTTTCGATACAGCGCATGCGCGCCATTGCTGCATGATGAAAGGGCGCAGAGGACCTGCCGAACCAGCCGTCGTTGGTAATATTGATCAAAAGCGACGCACCTTCAGCAATTCGCTTCCGGACAAAGCCCGGGAAGATAATTTCATAACAGATAAACGGTGCAGCCTTGTAATTGCCCTCTATTTCAAAGAGACTGTATTCTTTTCCTCGCATAAAATCGGCTTCACCCAGATTTACCCGGCTCAGAATAGGCACGATATGCTCGAAAGGCATGGCCTCGCTGAATGGAACCAGTTTAATTTTATAGTACAAATCGAAATCGCTGCCCGTTGAATCGAGGTACAGCGCGGCGTTATATACAAACCGGCGGTAGTAAGAGTTTTTTGGGGCAGGCTCCCAGTTCAGTGTTCCAATGATCATCGGGATTTTTACCGAATCTCTCCATGCATACACCCGGTCTTTCAGCGATCGTCGTCGGGGCAGGTAACAAAGAAGTGCGCTTTCGGGTAGAATGATAAGATCGGGATCCTGCTCAGCGGCCTTGTAGGTTAACGATTCAGTAATGGCAAAGGAGGTATCGAGCGACCGGTTGCCCCATTGGTTCTGATTGATATTGGTCTGCAGGAGACCAACCTTGAGGCTCTTTTCACTTTCGGGTGCCCGTGCGAGCCGGAGAGAACCGCCCACCGAGACGATCAGGATACCGGCCGCAAAAATCACCGGGGCCCACAGAATCCTCTTTTTTAACCCTCCGTTATCGATACCCTTTATAAGCCTCCACAAAACCATATTTCCCAGCATCAACAGGAAAGAGAAACCGTAGACTCCGATTACCGAGGATAATTGAGCCAGGGGAAGCACCGGCGCAACAGAATAGCCAAGCAATGCCCAGGGGAATGCAATTTCGGTAATGCTCCTGAAATATTCGATCATTACCCAAAGAGAAGGAAAGAGGAGATAGGCAAAATTACCGAATCTTCTGGTGGTGAACCGGAACAGGACACCCGCTGCTAGATAATTCAATCCCACCACGAGGGACATAAGTCCGAGGCCGATTAAAATCAGATGCCACAAGCCTTCGGCTACGACATTTGCTATCCAGTAAAACTGGGCAAGGGATGCCGTAATGCCGAAAAGATAGGAGTGAATAACCGACCGTTTCAGCGATTGCTGTGTAGCAAAGAAAAAGAGAGGTATAAAGACGATAAAACTGAAAAAGGGAAAGGGGAACAGCAACGGATGGGTATGATGATTAAAGGGGGGCAGCGTGATGCCGTACATAAGTCCGGCAACAAGCGGCACCCACCATCTGTTTTTGGCAGAATAGAATAGTTTGATTTTATTTAATATTATTTGCAGCATCGGAATCCGACATAAAAATACTTCGTGTCCTTCGAAAGTAGGACACGCGAAGTACATTGACTGTCTTTTTCCTTGCTCTGCCACGATCCTCCATACACATATGCGCTTTTTTCATTGCCGCCGGCGGTCCATTCTGCATAGTTGCCGCTCATATCCAGAACGTCGTAACGGCTCTTACAATCGGGATATTTGCCGGATTTTGTTGGTTTGTTATCACTCCAGCTGTTACCGAGGGTATTGCATTTTTCCACATCGTACTTGGTTCCGTAGGGATAGATATTATTTTTCCTACCCCCTCCCGAACAGGCAGCTTCCCATTCTTCGGCGGTACACAATCTTTTCCCCACACTTGCACATTTTGCTCGGGCTTGTTCGTAGGTAACTTTATTAAGCGGCTCTTCATTGCGTTTATTCGGCCACTCATATTCATCGATACAGAATTTCCCCGCCTCATCGACCGGTTCCATACCATCGGGGCAGATAATTATCCGGATCGTATCAGAAGCGCTTTCACCGTCACTATCGGTAACTTTTAAAATCGCAGTGGAGAATGCATCGAATTCATGCTCGACATAGCCCGTATCATTGGATGACCAGTCAAATGTGCCGTCTCCGTTAAAATCCCACTCATATTTCGCAATCTTTCCATCGACATCTTTCCCGCTTCCTTTAAGCAGTATCTTTCGTTTTCTCCGTGAAAGAATATCTTTACCCGCAAATGCGCGCGGCGGATCATTAACAACCACAACTTTCGTCGAGTCAAGCGCAGTCTTTCCATCATCGGATTTAACCGTCAATTTCGCCATGTGTTCTCCGGCGTTTTTGTAGGTATAGCTTGCCCGGGAATTTGTTGATGACGACCAGTCGGCCTTATTATCATTGTCAAAATCCCATGAGTAGGAAACAATGCTGTTGTCGGGATCGGATGCAGTGCCGTTGACTGAAAGCATCGAATTCACCTGAACACGATACGGTCCTTTTGCATCAACACTCGGTGGTGCATTGGTAATGGAAACAGTCCTGGATTTTTCTGCAATCCTGCCTTTTTTATCGGTAACCGTGCAGGTTATGGTATAGTTCCCTTCCTTTTCAAAGCTCGTTGCGGCTTTTGGTTCAGGTCCTTTTTTCTCCACCTTTTTATCACCATCGAAATCCCAGGCATAGGTAATGCCGGCCGTGTCGGTAGTAACCAGATTGCATACAAACGAAACGTCACTGCCCACACTCGCGGAATCGGGACCGGCAAGCGATTTGATCTCCAGTGCTTCGCTGACGGTTACGGTAATTTTTGTCGAGGATACTGCACCATACCGGTCACGCACCTCGCAGGTAACGACATAGTCTCCCTGGTTGTCCCAGGACCAGGTGGCCGTTTTCTCCTTTGCAAAACCATTCTCTCCGGGATAATCCCAAACCCCGTCATCGTCAAAATCCCACCGGACAGTCAGCTCATCCAGCGGATCAGTGCCGTCGGTGCTCTTTTCGGCGCTGAATACAAACTCGGTGCCGATTGTTCCTGATGATGGTTTAACTGAAATTTGTGCGACCGGAGGGCTGTTGACGATAATTTTGCGAGTCGCCTGTGCGGTTTTGCCCTGAGCGTTTTTGATCTGTACTTTAATCCGATACTCGCCTTGCTCTTTATAGGTATGTTTAATTGCGGCCTTTTTTCCATACGTACCATCGGAAGGATAATCCCATTTATTATCTCCATTCACATCAAAACGGTACATGAGTTCTTCGGGGCCCTCGGGTTTATTTTTTGATCGTGAAGCATCGATGGTTACCGCATCACCGGGTGATACCTGTTTTGAACAGAAGAGACTGGCCCGCAATTGCGCTTCCTGTTCATCAACAACAAGATCGTACCTGAAATCATCGGAAGCCCCCTGCTCATCACTGGCCCGCAGCACCACAGAAAACGCACCGGCTTTAGAGGGTTTAAAGCTTAATTCTCCGGAAAAAGAATCGACCTTCATCTCCACCGGTCCTTCAATCAGGCTGAAAACGATCCGGGTGCTTTCTGGATCCTGAGCAAAAATGGTATCCCGGTATATTTTCCCGACGGTGGCTGACGTCTGAGGTTCTTCGAGCCATATAGGCGGAAGGTTCTCGGCCTGACGGGAAATCGGTTCACAGCCCGAATGTGCCAGCGATGCACCGACTACCGACTCACTTACCCATGCCACGAGATGTTCTTTATCAACTTTAGCCACGTCCGTTTTTAAAACGCCCGAATTGTCAACTAAAGCCTTCTGACAGGGAGAAAGATTAAAATCATCACCCTGTCGCGGAGTACAACTCAACCGGCCGCTCAGTGAAATTATCATCGTTTTGTTTTCTTCATGATATACGGCAAAGTGGGCGTTTTCTTCTAAAGAAATTGCCGCGTTTCCCGTCGATATGGAAAATGAACTGGAGAGGGCAGCCATATTATTCAACACCGCAAAGACATCACCTTTTGAAAAATTCAAATGGAGATACCTGTTGCCGTCGGCTTTGTCCATTGTCTCGACACTCAATTCGGTATTTTCGTTGAGGTAAATACTATTCTCATTGCTCAATGTCAGTTTCAATTTCGCTTTGGATGGAATAATGAGGACATCACCGGGTTTAATCTGCATGTCTTTTTCGACAACCTGCTCTTCTCCGCCTTCAGGAATAACTTTACATTCACCAACCACGATATTTGCCACAGGATAAAAGGTGTCCCCTGTCTTTTTTGCACATGAAAAGCAAAGCGCTGCAACAATTAAACTTACCGTGAAAAGATTTACTCGCAAGTAGCGGTGCTCCATATAAAGCTCTCCTGATTGAGTATTGAGGTAATAGAATAATATATAGAGTCTAAATTGTACTTTGCTTTAAAAGGCAAGTCAAGAATTAAAACAATGATTTAATTAAATTTAGAATACCCGGAGGAAGAGAACGTCTGCACGAAGAGCGAAGGAAAGGAATGTCAGATACGTAAATTAAAGGCCTGCGCAAAGGAATCGCTGAGATCATCGACAACCATATCTGAATTATAGTATCCCTTTTTGATGCGGGATTTTACCGATTGGATCAGATCATTTCTGATGGTGGAAGAACTGCTTTTTGTTTCAGCCCCTTTCGACTCTTTTTTTCCGGCCGAATCGTCCTGCTTGCGCGATCGCCGGGAAGCCATTTCAGCAGTATTAAGAGAACGAAATTGAGAAATTTCTGAAATCATAATAAAAAAACTAAATTCCTGTTTAAATTCCGCCGATACTATGAGTATAGAGAAAATGCCGTTTCTCTTTCCATACATCCCCAAGGCAAAGATTTGTCCAATCTTTGCCTTTTTTTATGGCTATTTTTCAATTTTAATCATTCTACATTTTCTCCTAATACATATATCGGCATAAAAATGCATTCCTTTAGCTTATTCTCAAAAATTTATTATAAAACTCTGGGGAGCGGTCTAATTAAAGCTATTGTAGGCCACAAAGTCATAAACGACAAACAAATTCAATTAATCCAAATAAAGGAACCCCTTAATCGAAGAAAATGAGAGGACCATTCAGGGCTGGTGAATTTGATGGCATTGTGCTGATTAATGCATAACCGGAGGGTGGAATACTATATTATTATGAAGCTCAAACATGATACGATTATTTATTTTAATACATTAATAGATAGCAGGTTAGAGGAAAAAATTAAATTGAGAAGGATTTTATTATGAAAGAACAAGTGCAGGAAATCATCAATGAGATCAGACCGAATCTTCAGGCAGACGGTGGAGATATCGAACTGGTTGATGTGACCGATGACGGCATTGTTCAGGTTCGCCTTCAGGGTGCCTGTGCCGGCTGTCCCGGTGCCGCCATGACCCTTAAAATGGGTGTTGAACGTATACTGAAATCCCGTATTCCCGAAGTAAAAGGTGTTGAAAATATCGCTGTCTAAGGCGTATTTGCAATGTCTTTCTCATTACCACTCGGCGCAGCAGTGCAAAAATCAGAATTAACTCGCTACAACTGGCGCTCGGCCTGGACAAAACTGACGTTTTTATCGTTATGCTGGCTCAGCTATGTTATTTTCGCTGCGCTGGGATCGGTTATCTATTATCTGATCTTTCCCCGGCTGGAAAACACCGGATTCGACATTGTCGTCCTGAGTTTATTCGTACTCTTTGTTACCGTTTTGGGTGTGGGGCTTGCCCTGATTACGATCACCTCACTCACCGGTATCGACCTTCTCTATCCTCACGGCAAACCTGCATTAACAGTGACCGTGCTTTTTCCAATCGCAGAGATGCTGAGTAAACTGTTCGGAATTAAAAAGAGCAAACTCCGGACTTCATTTGTCAAAGTAAACAATGCGCTGACTATCGCCCAGGCAAAGAGGATCAAAAGCAACCGGGTCCTTGTTCTGCTTCCCCACTGTCTCCAAATCGATGTCTGCAATCGCAAAATCACCAATGATATAAACAATTGTGCCCGCTGCAAACGGTGTCCTGTTGCAGAACTTCTTGAGCTGGGAGATAAGTACGGGCTGAAAATTGACGTGGTCAACGGGGGGACTCTTGCTGTACGAAAGGTAAAACAGTTCAGACCCGACGGCATTGTTGCGGTAGCATGCGAACGCGATCTTACCTTTGGAATTCTGGATGTTTATCCGATTCCGGTATATGGTGTCCTCAACGACCGTCCCTACGGACCATGTTATAATACCTGTGTAGATATGAACTTTGTTGAAGAAGCGGTCAGGTTTTTTAAAAACAGCCGGAAGCAAAAGGCACCAGCTTCTTCGTAAGCTTTTAGCAAGGATTTTGTCTTATCGACCTCTGGGAATTGAAAGCGCCGGCATATCATATTCTCCGTAAATTATGGCCGCTCTCCATTATCCTTTCTGGAGAAAACAATAATGCGTTGAATATGCTCTCCCGGTTTGCAATGAAAAAAATTGCTATACTCGATATCGGCTGTGGTACCGGTAACGGTATCGAGATAATTCCATTCGGCAATTATTATATCGGTGTCGATCTTTCATTCAGCATGCTCTATCATATGAGAGAGCGGTTTAAATCCCGGGCAGTGCAGGCCGATGGTTATTTTCTTCCGATGAAACCCGAAGCCATCGATCTGATTTTCGCCGCCGGAATCCTTGAATATCAAAAAGACGCCCGACGGTTCCTGAAGAGCATAATCGCTCCGCTCAAGCGAGGAGGGCATATCTTTCTCACCTCATCTCCACCAACCCTGTACACCGATTTGCGAAAAATCAACGGCTCCATGGTCTGGCCGCGTACTGCAGATGAAGTTATTGCAATGGGAGAAAAATCCGGTCTCACCTGCCTCGAGAAAAGCCGTTCGCTGTTGCAGGAACAATTCCTATTTATTAAAAATTAAGATTTTACTCCAGTTCCCGATATTGGATATCATAGGAGTACCCCTGTTCGGTGAGAAAGAGTTGCCGTTTCATGGCGAAATCCAGTTCTCGGGATTCCCGGGTAACGATTGAATAGAACGTTGCCTGCTCCTCCTTTTTCTTGGGCCGCAGGATTCTTCCAAGGCGCTGTGCTTCCTCCTGACGGGATCCGAAGGACCCGGAGACCTGGATAGCCACATTTGCATCGGGCAAATCGACGGCAAAATTACCGACCTTCGACAGAATGAGCTGTTTTATCTCCCCTTTTTTGAACTGTTCGTAAAGGGTAATCCTTTTTGCGTTGGGTGTGGCGCCGGTAATAAGCGGGGCATCGAATTCAGCCGAGAACTCATCGAGCTGGGACAGGTATTGTCCCATGATAAGCACCTGATCGTCTTTATGTTTATCGAGCAGTTCCCGGGCGACCGGCATTTTATAAGGATTCTCGTATGCCATACGGATTTGCTCCCGGGAAGTACAGGAGAGGTACTTGAGTTTTTCCGATGACGGCAGGTCGACTCTGATTTCAACGCATTTTGCCGTTGCTATCCACCCCTGCCGCTCCAGATCTTTCCAGGGAATATCGTATTTTTTCGGTCCGATCAGAGAGAAAACATCCTCTTCATGCCCGTCTTCCCTCACCAGGGTGGCCGTCAGACCTAACCGGCGGCGAGCCTGAATATCGGCGGTGAATTTGAAAACAGGAGCCGGAAGTAAATGGACTTCATCGTAGATTATCAATCCCCAGTTTTCCTGATTGAAGAGCTTGAAATGGGAAAAATCTTCGGTCTTTTTCTTGCGGTAAGTTAGAATCTGATATGTTGCAAGAGTTATGGGTTTGATCTCTTTTGTTTCTCCGCTGTACTCTCCGATACTCTCTTCGGTAAGATCGGTTTTATCCAGAATTTCTTCTTTCCATTGCCGTGCGGCGGTAATGCTGGTAACCAGAATAAGGGTCCGGCGTTTCAATAGCGCCATGACATAGAGTCCGACCACGGTCTTTCCGGCACCGCAGGGAAGAACAACCACTCCACTCCCCCCGGAAGTCGAGCTGTCGCCGATAAAGCTCTCTGCAGCCTGTTGCTGATACGTTCTGACAGAAAAGGAAGTACCGTCTCTGCTCGTTTCTCTGAGTTCTACATCATAGGGAGCACCGTCAACATACCCGGCCTGGTCATTTATCGGAAAGCCGATCTGGATGAAACACTGTTTGAGTATACCCCGATTCTGACCGGGAACAACGATTTCATCGGTCCCCACTTTCTCTCCCACCAATGGAGCTATTTTCGGATGTGCGGTAAGATGATTCAACTGTTGCGCATTACTCGCTTTAAGCACCAGCCGGTTGTCGCTGGTTTTTAAAACGAATTTACCATAACGCCCCATGAGTTCCCGGACATCCTGGCACACATTGCCCGGCACAGGATATTTGGAAAACTCTTCCAGCCGCCCCACGACATCATCTGAACTAATCCCCAGAGAAGATGCGTTCCACAGCGATAAAGGCGTTATCATATACGTGTGAATGTATTCGGGGCTTTTTTCCAGATGAGCAAATATACTGATCGCATCGCGAGCTTCGGTGAATCGGGGATTATTTACTTCAAGAAGGAGGGTGCTGTCACTTTGAATAATCAGCGGATTATCGATATTCATATAAAAACAAGAACTTTCAGAAAAATGAAGAGTGACAAAATCATAGCGAGTAAAAGTTTTAAAAATAATATACGGGCGGCATTGACTCGTATTAGTTCCAAAACATAGTTTTTAAAGTTACTTGAGAGTACATCTATTTTGTCAAGCCACTCATCCACTGCGAAAATGAGTGGTGTTTTATTTTAAGAGGGAAAAAAATGGCAAATGTTATCGTTGTCGGAACTCAGTGGGGTGATGAAGGCAAGGCAAAGGTTATCGATTACCTTACCGAGCGTTCCGATCTGATTATTCGCTTCCAAGGGGGAGCTAACGCAGGACACACGGTTATCGTTGATGGCGACAAATTTGTTTTTCACATGGTTCCATCGGGGATAATGTATCCCGGCAAGGTCTGCATTGTAGGCAATGGCGTTGTTTTTGACGCCGAGCAGTTTTTGCTTGAAGTCGATGAATTGACCGAAAAAAACATCAATGTTATCGGCCGTCTTTTCGTTTCAGATAAAGCCCAGATGGTGCTTCCGTACCACAAACTGGAAGATAAGGCATCGGAGATGCTTAAAGAGGGCGGCAAGATCGGTACTACCTGCCGGGGAATCGGTCCGGCCTATGCCGATAAAGCTCATCGAAGCGGTATACGCACCGGCGATCTGAAAAACTGGGACACCTTTATCGACCTTCTGAAAGCCAATTTCGACCATAAAAAGAAATTTTTCGATGCTTTCTATACCATGCCCTTTGATCTGGACCTCGACAAAACTATCGAAGATTTCCGGAAGATACGAGAACGGTTGCTTCCCTTTCTGGCAGATACTTCCGAGTATATTTATACCGCTACGGGAGAGGGGAAACAGCTTCTTTTTGAAGGCGCACAGGGTACATTTCTTGATATCGATCATGGAACCTATCCTTTTGTGACCTCATCGAATACTGTTGCAGGATCGGCATGTACCGGTTCCGGTATCGGCCCTTGCCTGATCGACCATGTGATCGGGATTGTCAAAACATACACCACCCGGGTTGGCAACGGACCTTTTCCTACCGAACTTGAAGATGCAACCGGCGAACTGATCCGTAAGCACGGCGGAGAGTACGGAGCCACCACGGGGCGTCCCCGCCGTTGCGGCTGGTTTGATGCTGTCATGATACGAAAATCGATCCAACTCAACGGTATAACCCGTCTGGCCCTGACCAAACTTGATGTTCTTGATCATCTCGATGAGATCAACGTTTGTACGCACTACGAAATAAACGGTAAAAAGACACAGGTCTTTCCATCAGATCTCCAAACACTCGAAAAAGCACGGCCCATATACGAGACGCTTCCGGGGTGGAAGCAGCAGACAGCACAGTGCAAAACCCTTGCCGATCTTCCGGAGAATACAATAAAGTATATTAATAAAATAAGGGAACTCTGTTATGACACTCCCCCGCTGCTCGTTTCAGTGGGGCCCGACCGTTCCCAGACTATCGAAGCTGAACCTTTATAAATCTCGCAAATCCGGAGTTGTAGCATTATGATTGCCGTTGAAGTTAACACAGTAGCGTTCTCCAATAACGGCTTTGTCATCTTCCTTAAGGAGCGGGATGGCAACCGAACACTCCCAATTTTTGTGGGCATACTCGAAGCCCGTTCTATTGCCGGCCAGTTGAACAATGAAAAATTTCCCCGTCCGCTTACCCATGACCTTTTCAAGAATGTTCTTGATCAGGTTGACTGCAAATTGATGAGGGTTGAAGTGTGTGATTTAATCGACAACACATTTTACGGCAAGCTCGTTCTGGAGCAGAAGGGCAATTCGCTTGAAATCGATTCCCGTCCGAGCGACGCCATTGCCCTGGCACTCCGATTTTCCGCACCGGTCTTTGTTGGTGAAAAAGTCATGGATGAAGCATCCGAGATTATTTCCGAAGAAGCGATTCAGAAAAAAACGGATGAAAACGGGGAAGAGGCTCCGCCCCTCTCAGAGATGGATCGTCTCAAACAGGAACTGGACAGAGCCATCAATGAAGAGCGATACGAGGATGCCGCTCATCTACGGGATGAAATCAGCGAGCTTTCTCAGCGCACCGATTCAAATTAGAAATTTCGGCCCAGGCTTACCCCCCATTCTGCCGCGTGGAACATGCCCTTTCCGGTATTCCGGATAAGCCGTCGCCCAGATTGTATATACGCTGTTTTCATAATTAAATTTAAAGGGCCACCTATGCAGATGCATACCAGGAGTGCAGGAGGAGTCGTTGTCAATAAGGACGACAATGTTTTGGTTGTCAATCAGAACCGCAATTCATGGTCGCTCCCCAAGGGGCATATCAAACCCGATGAAGACCCCCTCGCCGCAGCCATGCGGGAGATTGAAGAAGAGAGCGGCATCACCGACCTTCAGCACGTTAAATACCTCGGAAGCTACGACCGCTATAGAATCGGTAAGGATGGCGGTGATGATGAATCGGAACTGAAAACGATTATGATGCATCTCTTTATGACTTCCCAGATGACGCTCGAGCCGACAGATCCCCATAACCCCGAGGCCCGATGGATCGATAAGGGCGATGTCGCCGGTCTTTTAACCCATGACAAGGATAAAGAATTTTTCCTCAGTGTCAAAGATGCAATCGGGAATGAAAGGTAAGCCGGCACGGTCGAAGGTCGAACGCGATACACTGAGTGTGGCCGAAGGGCTGCCGAAGTGTCGGAAGTCGAAAACCCGAAATCATCTACTCTCCTAATTCACTCTCTCTCTTCCTCACATCATTCGTCCGATCAACGCCGGCACGGCATGCTCGACCCGCAGGATCCTGGGGCCAAGTGAAACGGGAGTGAACCCCACTTCTTTCAATTTCTCAATTTCATAGGGGATGAATCCCCGTTCGGGACCGATTGCCAGGGTAACAGGATTTTTACATCCCCGGGGGCATACTGTCCCGGCGTCCGGCTGAGCAACCAGAGCTGTTGTTTTTTCGGCAATTGTCTTGAGTTCATCTTCAACAAAGGGCTTGAACCATTGACGGAGTTGTATGCGGGGCATCACCGTATCCTGGGCCTGCTCGAGCCCCAGGATCATATGACGGCGCAGGTTCTCCTTTGTAAGAACGGGTGTCGACCAGTAACTTTTTTCGACATGCCGGCATCCCAGGATAAAAATCTTTTTGACACCCATTGCCGTCGCTGCCTGAATAATCCGTTTGAGAGCTTTTGGGCGGGGAAGTGCAAGTAACAGGGTCAGCGGTATCGGTGGTGGAGGCATTATCCGGAGGGTAACCTCCAGCTCTATACGCACCTTCTCAACATTAATAACCAGGCCGGTCCCGATGTCACCATTCTCGATACCCACCCGCATCGAATCGCCAACCGAGCACCGGTTTACTGAAAGAAGGTGCTGTGCCCGGCGGCCTTTCAGGCAGACTCGCCCCTTATCGATAAAATCCTCATTGAACAGAAGAATCAGGTTCATGCCGAATCTATTCGTCCCCTTCTTCGGGAAGAGCTTTCTCTTCATCGTTCTTTACTTCGAGTTTCACTGCGTTGTCGAGTCTTTGTTTATACCGAAGGATATGATCATCCCCAATGCGGAATGATTCGGATGCTTTGGTAAGATTCTTTCCGATATCTTCATATTTTTTATAAAATCCGTCAAAAGACTTCTGCATCTGTTTGAGCTGGTTTTGAAGTTTTTTGGCACTCTTGATTATCTCGATGTTTCTGACACCGTAAATTATTATTTGTAAAAAAGCATAAAAGGTATTGGGGCTTACCGGAAGGACGTTATTCTGCTGTGCATACTCATAGAGTCTCGAACTGTCGCCCAGATGATTTTTTTCTGCGATAGTTTCGTAGTAAATAGCCTCCGAAGGTATAAACATGAGCGCAAACTCGGCGGTCCCTTTTTCGGGTTTGATATACTTGGTCCCGATACTTCTAATCTGAATACGAACGGCATTCTCATAATCCCGCCAGCACTTGCTTTTTTCAGCCTCGGTTGAAGCACTCAGGTATCGCTGATAATCGTCACGGGGAAATTTGGCATCGATAGGAATGACAATATCCCGATAGAGGATAGCCGCATCGACCCGCTCCCGCCCATCAACAAGGTACTGTTTTTCCCATATCCCCTGCGGAAGTATTCTGTCAAGCATCTCTTCGAGGATAGTCTCGCCGTAATTGCCCCGTAATTTCGGTGCAGCAAGCAGATCTTTAAGTGACTGACCGAGTTTCTGTGCATTTTCCTGCTGCTGGACGATTTTATGAATAGTCCCCCCCATATCTTTGATTGTCTGAAGCGTTTTCAGGGCATGGTCCGAAACCATATCTTTGGACCGAACAACTTCTTCACGGGTACTTGCCAGAGACTTATTCAACTCGGTCTGAAAGGAAAGAAATTTTTCATTCAAACTGGCATCGAATTGAGAGGGAAAGTCTTTGTTTGTTTGTTTTTTAAAAATAAGAATCGATGTCAATATAATCAGAATGATCAGTGCAGCGAGAATGAATGGTTCCATAGTATTTTAACCTTGGGCCTTTTTATAATTTGAAAAAAGACAGATTGAATGCATCTATCAAAAATAACCATTCCGATATGGAAAATGTGAAATTTTCACCGACTATTTAAATAAAGGAGATGATAATGATCAGTCAGCAACTCACCCCGGGCCGGGTAATCAATGGCTTTGAAATCATCAAAGTAGAGCCCATACCCGAACTCAGATCCGAAGCGGTTCTTTTCAATCATCAGAAAACCGGAGCCCGCCTCGTTCATTTGTATAACGAAGATCCCGATAATCTGTTTTCGATAGCATTCCGCACGCCGGTCTCCGACAATACGGGGGTTCCCCATATCCTGGAGCATTCGGTACTGGGCGGCTCGAAAAAATTTCCGATCAAGGATCCTTTCCAGGAGCTTCTCAAAGGTTCGCTTCAGACATTTCTCAATGCCCTTACCTATCCCGACAAAACCGTCTACCCGGTGTCTTCACAGGTAGAGAAAGATTTTTACAATCTTGTTGATGTTTACTGCGATGCGGTATTCAATCCCCTGCTTACCGACACGACCTTTTTTCAGGAAGGATGGCATTATGATATCACCGATCCCGAGGGCCCTATCGATATCAAGGGGATTGTCTACAATGAAATGAAAGGTGTTTTTTCGGATTTTTCCAGTCATGTTCACCGTAAAACAATGTCGGCATTGCTTCCCGACACAACCTACACCTATGAAAGCGGCGGAGAACCCGAGAGTATCACCGATCTTACGATCGATCAGTGGCGTGAATTCCACAAACGTTTTTATCATCCTTCTAATTCATTCATCTTTCTCTATGGTAATATGCCTTCTGAAAAGACCCTGAAATTCCTTCAGGAAAATTATCTGGGCGGCTACGAGGCCTTACCGGTAAACTCAACAATACAGGAGCAGCCTTTATGGAAGTCACCACAACAGATAGAAATCGAGGCTCCGGCGCCGGAAGAGGATGATGGAACTGCGACAGTGGCAATATGCTGGCTGTTCGGCAATTCATTCGATCCGGTGGATTACCTCAGCGGCATAATTATTTCGCGATATTTACTTGGAACCCAGAGTTCTCCGCTCCGTCGGGCGCTGATCGATTCGGGACTCGGGGAGGACCTCGATGACATTTCGGGATTTGATTCGGAGATAATCCACGGCGTATTTGCGGCGGGGTTACGGAAGACCCGCCCGGAACATGCCCGGAAAATAACCGACCTCGTTATGGACACACTGAAAAAACAGGTTGATCAGGGGCTTGACAAAGACATTCTGGAGGGAGCGGTTCGCCAGACCGAATTCCGTCTCAGGGAAATCACCGGAGGTCATTTCCCCTACAATCTCAGGCTGGCCGACCGGTGTTATCGTTCGTGGTTATACGATAAAGACCCTCTGACCCATCTGACCTTTGAAAAAAATCTTGCAAAGATCAAATCGGACCCTGCAGGGCAGGCCGAATTTTTCGGTAATAAAATTCGCACCATGCTTCTCGAAAATACTCATCGGTTGTCGGCAATTATAAAAGCATCATCGGCAAAGGGAAAAGAACTCGAACAGCAAACCCGTACACATGTTGAAGAGTTGACCCGAGGGTTCGATGAAAGGGACAGGAAAAAATATCATGACCTTACGACTAAATTAATCGAGCAGCAAAAAAAGCCGCCGTCACCCGAAGGACTGGCAAAATTACCCCACCTGAACAAAAACGATCTCCCCCGGGAAAATAAAATCGTTCCTGTCGAGCAAATAGAGCTTTCAACGGTTCCTGTCTATATGCACCCTCAGTTTACAGCAGGAATCGTATATGTTGATATCGGGTTCGATTATTCGCATATCGACGAAGCGCTTCTTCCTTTCCTTCCGCTCTATTCCGAACTCTTAACGCACTGTGGCGCCGGCGGATTGAACTATGAAGCAATGGCGACCCGGGTATCGCTGGCTACCGGAGGAATCTCGAGTTCGGTACTCTGTCAGACAAAGGCGCAGAGCACAACCGACCTGTCACTCCGATTTTTCCTTCATGGAAAAGCGCTTGTCGCCAAATCGGATGATATGATGGGAGTGTTCTCCGATATTTTTACAACACCCGACCTGACAGACAAAAAGCTTTTGCGCGATCTTCTCTACGAATCACGCAATGATTTCAATGCATCGATTATCAGTGCAGGACATATCTACGCCATGACTAATGCATCCGCAAGCCTGTGCAGATCGGAATGGATTAACGAAAGAATTGACGGTATTTTTCAGTTGAGATTTCTCAACAGTCTGGTACGGGAAGAGAACATCGATGCCCTGGCGGAAAAAGTGCAGGCACTTCATTCGGCGCTGATCTCACAGGACACCTGCTGTATATCCGTTACCGCCGATGATCCATCCAGACACACCGCGCAGCTCGAGTCTCTGATCGGCCGTCTTCCCACCGGCGTCCCACAATCACCGAAGCCTGTCGCGACCGCCGAACCGGTCACCGCCCGGAAAGGAATCGAAATAAGTGCATCGGTCAACTTTGTTGCACAGGCCTGGCAACTCCAGTCGATAACGCCGGAGGAGGCCGGACTGCTTTCGCTGCTTTCCCGCAATTTGTCAACAGGCTTTTTGTGGGATAAAATCCGCGTTGAAGGCGGCGCTTACGGCGGCATGTCGGCCTTCTCCCCGGTCCATCCGGTATTTACCTGCGGTTCGTATCGCGACCCCAATGTGTCGAAAACCCTGAATAATTTTATCGAAGGACTGAAACAGGCTGCTGAAGGTATTGAAGAACAGTCGGTGGATCAGAGCATCATCGGTACAATCGGCAAAATAGACAAACCCAAATCGCCCCATTCAAGAGGTTTTGGAGAAACCATCGCTCTTTTGGGGGGAAGGACCCGCGAATACCGGGGAGCGTTGCGGGAGGCGATACTCTCGGCTACTCCAGGAAATATCAAAGCAATCGCACAAAAAATCCTGGATCAGGAAAATACGGCGATCACCGTTCTGGGAAATACAGCATCCTTTACCGCTGCCGAAAGCGAAGGGGTTTCACTTATGTGTGAACCACTGCTTCCCTCCGGTATGGCAGTAAAAAAATGAAGAGGGAATTATCTGTTGTGACAAAAAAAGAAGACGGGAAATGCCTTCAGGGTAGTTTCCCGTCTCTCTCAACCATAACATCCCCAAAATGACCCCTATTCGCTTTATGCAGAGGTATCAACCTCATTGTTATTTGTCCGCTCTTCCTGATTATTCCGGGATTCGGTTTCTTCGGTTTCGCGTTCCTGACGTGCTCTTTCGGTTTCATTGTCACGAAGGGTGCGTTCTGCTCCCGGGGCACGTTCCACCCGGGCTGAGTTCATCGCAGCCGTATCATTAATTCGATCAATAGCCATCGTGCCTCCTGTAAAAAAATGCGTATATTCTTCCCTTTTTTAGTATCGGCAGATTTTCGAAAAACTTTAGAAAAAAATTTTTTGCATGCCTTAGTGCCTTTTGCTCGTAATGATTTAATTTAAGTACTATATTCTATAAACCGTAAACCGTTAATAATATGGAAGTATTGGAGTACTCCTGCTTGAAATCGGGACAGGTTCCGTAGGGAGAAATGGAATGACAAAACACCCCGGCTTATTCAGAAAAGGCATCAGAATCGCTTGCTTATCTGTTATTCTCTGCCTTTTAACTTCGGTGAGTACGCGAGGAACGGATATAGAGCTTAAAAACGGCGCGTCATTTACCGGAGAAATCGTTTCCGAATCGGCTAATTTCATTATTCTCAATACCGGCGGTTCAAAGATCAATATCGCAAAATCGCTCATCAGCAAAATAGATGATTCACCGATTCAGTACCCTCCCCCCGCCTCACCATCATCAGGGGCACCGCAATCGGACAAACCCGAGTACAGGAAAATCACTTTCACCCATGGCCGTCGGGTAACAATAAATTTGAAAAACGGCGCCTCATTCCATGGGAAAATCATATCGGAGAATGCCAATATGATTATTCTCAACGTTGATGGTTCACGGGTAAATATTTTTAAAAAGATGATCGATACAATCGACGGCAAAAAGCTTGTTAAGGAAAAAAAAGCACCGCAAACTCCACCTGTTATTCCCTCGCAAATTCAAAAAAGAAAACCGAATGATCAGCAAACAAAAAATGAAATGCCGCCTTCACAACAGCCTGTGGTGCGCCAATCAGCTCCCGGGAACAGAAAAGACAGCACAACGGAGACCGGATCACCGGCAAACCGACAGGCCATTCCCCGGCCCGATTCTCAACTATCAAAACAGAAACAACTCCCCAGTGCTGCAGATCAGGAACCAGTAGCTGTAGCTCAAGACCCGGAAACCAATGAGCGAGCATCGAATGCTGCTCAAACAGCAAAGCCTGGAGAACGGAGATCAAACGAGGTAACGGTTCCAACTCCCAAAGTCACGGCACAATCGAAACAAGCGGACATGGTTTCGCAGCCATCTGTTGATTTGCAACAGTCTGAAAAGAGCGTTGCGGTGGAAAAAGGGAGCGACAAAAAGAAAAGGCCCACCCGGAAACAGCAGATTTCTCCCGCACTTTCAAAAGCTCCGGTACCGCCGGAGACATCTCAGGATAAATTAGGCAAAGTAAAACAAAGCCCGGAGCCGGAACAGGCGTTGAAAGGTGCTCCACCAAAGGAGAATACCGGGTCTCCGGTCCCGGTTTCCCGGCAACCGTCCCCGCCTTCTCAAAGGCCGGTTACGCCGGGCCCGGTCGCTTTAGCCCCCGCCCCGAGAAAGCCGGCGCCGGTAATCTCCAGTCCCGACAGCAAACGGAATGTGGCGGAGTCCGAAAAGAGAGGCCCGGCTCTATCGAATCCGCAACGGTATATCGACAAACTCAAATCACCTCTCCATAAAAACCGGATTCACGCAGCACTCTCCCTGGCTCAATTGGAAGCTGATGCCGCTCCGGCAATACCGGCACTGATCGCGGTCTTCCCCGACACGGCACTCTATACGCCCTCACCCGAAACCGACAGTTTGACACCCGGGCCCGACCAGCCGACCTCGTTGAGCGATGAGGCTCGAAAGGCGCTTATTGCGACCGGCAGAAAATCAGTCGGCCCGCTCATTGACGCACTGCGTCATCCGAACTGGACAACACGGGCTCAGGCAGCCTATGCACTCGGAGAAATCGGAGACCAAAAGGCCGGCAAATACCTCATAAAATCACTCACCGATACCAGTCTCTTTGTACGTGACCGAGTCATGGACGCCCTGGTCAAACTGAATGAACCCGGACCACTGATCGCTTCCCTGAAAGGGCGGGACACCGAGCTTAAAAAAAATGTCATTGAAGTTCTTGGTAAAATGAAAGCACGGGATGCTGTAGAACCGCTGATCAGGCAGCTTAAAAAGCGGAACTCCTATGTCAGAGAAAAAGCAGCCTATGCTCTGGGTAAAATCGGAGATCCCCGGGCGGTCGAAGCACTGATTGATCTTCTCAAAGACAACATTTCCTTTGTACGGTATAATGCCTGTGAAGCTCTGGAAAGGATCGGAGACAAACGGGCAATTCCGCCGATTCGGGCCATGCTCAAGGATCAGAGTTCCTATGTGAGAGAAAAAGCAGCCATCACCCTGGAGTCGTTGACAAATTTGGAATTCGACAACACTACCACCGATATCGGATCTCTAATTTCCGATCTTCAGCATGAAGATCCTGCCGTACGGGAAAAAGCTGCAAACACCCTCTGGTTGAGAACCGGTGAGAAGTTTGGAACCGATCACACGAAATGGAAATCATGGTGGGACAAAAACCGGAAGGAGAAACTCCAATCAAACAACACCGAATCGTGAAACAAATACTCCATTATCTTCTTCCTGCCCTCTGCCTCGGTATCTCATGCGCAGCGCCGGTACAGGAATTCTACCCCGACTCATATTTTAACGAAGACCGAATCTATGTCAACAAACCGCTCCGGTTTTCGATCTCCTACCGGGGAAACTGGAACATTATCACCGATCCGAACAATATGGATCGGGCTAACAGGCAGACCGCTGAAGCGCTTGCGAAAACCGGTGTCGAACTGCTGTTTATCGGCTCGACCTTCGAAGGCACACAGGCATCCCGGGGCATTGCGGCAAATCTCAATCTCCCAAGCCGGAAATATGCCGAAAAAATCCGGGAGCTGATGAGCAGTAATATTCAGGAAGATCTCGGACTGAAAGAATTCCTGGCCCACGACAAATATATGATAAAATGGGAATTTGTTAAAAGCGGTTTTCATTTTGTCGAATTCTATTTCACGCTCGACACCTACAACATACGCATCGCTTTCTGGACCACTCCGGAACTCATGCCGAATTTTATGCCTGTTTATGAAGAAATCCTCAGCACGCTCACCATCATTTCGAGATATTAGGACATACTGCACATGCATATTCTTTACTACATTACAGCTCACGGTTACGGGCACGGTGTGCGGGCGAGTACTATCTGCAATGCCTTTTCAAGTAATGTTGCGTTGACAATTCGCACCATGCTGCCGAAATCATTTTTTGATGAAGAACTGCGGCGTCCTTTCAACTATTATCCCGGCCGGTTCGATTGCGGCTGTTTCCAGCGTGATTTTGTAACGATCGACATGAAGAAAACGATTGACACCTACAAGGAGATCGCTCGGGCCAATGAAAAGGCACTGGAGTATGAAATAGCGTGGTGTAAAGAACATACTGTCGACGGCATTGTTGGTGATATTCCTCCTTTTGCCTTTGAAGTAGCTTCAGGGGCAGGAATCCCTTCAGTGGCAGCCACCAATTTTACCTGGTACAATATTTATGCCCCCTTTGCCGGCCCTTTCCCTGATTTTGCTCCCTGGATCGAGAAAATCCGTTATCAGTATTCCCTGGCCGATCTTCTTCTGGAAATCGCAGCGGCCAATCCCATGGAGTTCTTTCCGGTAAGAACCCCTATGCCCATTGTCGGGCGAAAAGGTACAAACCGGAAAGCAGGGCTTGCCGCCCGGTTCGGGGTCAGTCCTGATAAAAAGCTGGGGCTTATCTATATCGGCGAATACGGCATGGATTCCCGGGATTGGAAAAAGCTGGAACGATTCGAAAACTGGGAATTCTTCGGACTCTACCCCCTCCCGGAGAAGGTATCCAACTACCACCGTATCGATAAACGGCTTATCCCCTACCAGGATTTCCCGGCATCGGCAGATCTGGTTATCTCAAAGATCGGGTACAGCACGGTTGCTGAATGTATGCTCAATGGTGTTCCTCTGTTATATCTGCCCCGCGACGATTTCGCCGAGCATCCGGTCCTCGAGAGGGCAGTAAAGAAATGGGGCCATGGATACCACCTCTCTCCCGGCCGATACAGAGCACTGGATTGGGATGACGTACTTGCCCGAGTAACACAAAGGAAACGCCCTGTCCCTGTAGACGATTCCGGTGCCCGAAAATGCGCGGGCGAAATCGAGAAATTGATCGGTTCGCACTGACCAGCCAGCCTCCCGGCACTATTCGCTTTTGACTTGCAATCCCCGGGTATCAATAATAGAATATATCAAAGGAATCGGCTCTGAAAGCCGGATAATTCCACTATTTTCCAACTATGTTTTGTCCTATGGGAATGTTTCATGGGAAATCCCCTGGCACATTTTTTTGCAGTTGAAGAACGCGAAGATGGCGTTTTTGTAACGGTAACGCCGGAAGAGAAGCCAAGGACATCGATCGAAACAATCAAACGGGCATTGAATTCTGCACTTGTCATGAATTACGATATGGCTCTTTTAGAACAGGTTATCGAACGTGCATCGGGTGAACCCGAGCTTATCGGACCGCCTTTCGAATATTACGATCCAGGTTTTGACAAGTATGTTGATGTAACCATAACTCCTCAGAGAGCGAGTGTGAAAATAAACTCTCTTTGTCTTGCCGACAGTCTTAAACCAACGACTGAAATGCTGCTTCTATGCCTGAAACGCAAGGGCGTACGCTACGGTATTAACACAAAAAAGGTGACTGAATACATTGAATCGGGGAAATTCGATATCGACATCCCGGTCGCATTTGCCAAAGCGCCGGTGGACGGTAAAGACGGTGAAATTGAATTCGAAATCGATCTGAAAACCGATCTGAAACCTCAGGAAAAGAAAGACGGCAGTGTCGATTACCGGAATATCCGTTCCTTTGTCCAGGTTGGAAAAAACCAGGTAATTGCAAAAAAATCCCCCCCCACTCCCGGGGAAGACGGTATTTCAGTAACCGGGGGAAAAATTCCGGCTCAGCCGGGAAATGATATTGCCTTTCCCGCGGGAACCAATGTGCATGTTTCCGATGACGGCACCCAATTAGTGGCATCACGGTCGGGCGTACTCAAGCGTGAAGGAAACCTGATTAATGTTACCGATGAACTGGCAATCGGAAAAAATGTCGACTACAGTGTCGGCAATGTCAAGCATGCGGGAGACATTGTTATCGGTGGCGATGTCATGCCCGGGTTTACTGTTGAAGCCGAAGGAAATATTACTGTAAAGGGGCAGATTGAAGCTGCGCGGATTATCTCCCGTAACGGCACAATAACGGTCCAGAGAGGCATTCTGGGTAAAGGAGAGTGTTATATCTATGGAAAAGCCGGTATTCACACGGTATTTGCTCAGGAAGCCATTTTGGAGACCGAGGGTGTCTTAACGATAGAGCGAAGCTGTCTTCATTGTACCTGCAGCTGCGGGATTTTACGGGCCCTCGACCATCAGGCATCAGTCGTAGGCGGTAGTCTCAGAGCAGCGAAACATATCGAAGTACACCAGATAGGCACTGAAAAACTGATCGAAACGCGCATCGGCCTCTATGATAAAAACAGAATCGAAGCAGAGGAAAAGCTCAAAGAGATTCTCGAACTTAAAAAAAGCCTCGAAGAAAAACTCGAGCCGGTCAAAAAACAGGTCAGGACCAAGGCTGCAATCCTCAAAAAGACCGGTGCCCACACAACAGACCGCCAGCGAAAAGAGATAAAAAAGTGGGTGGATATATATAATAATCTCACCCTGAAACTGAAATACATCGACAAAAGAGCCGGTGAAATTAGAAAAAAGACCCATATACAGTCCCGGTATGACGGCTACATTCGGGTAACCGGCCATATTTACGGGGGAAGTATTCTTGATTTATACGGTATGACTAAAAGAATCGACAACCGAATCACCGATAAAACATTCAGAGTCCGGGAAAGCCGGATCCAAATCTCAGGGAGCAGTGTATGAGCGGATCAAATGAATTTGCAGTCGAAACAAAAATGGGGCACCTGTGGATAACACTTCCCTCCGCCATCCATATGGACAATTACCGTGAAATAGAGCAGAAAATAGAATCTCATCTGTACGGGGATTCAAAACAGATCGTTCTCGATTTCACCAACACCAAAAGGATATACAGCTCGGGAATGGGCCTTCTGATTCGTCTCAGAAAGCAGGTGGGTGAAGCGAATGGAAATGTAGCACTGGTCAATGTTTCAAAGGTATGCCGGGATCTTTTAGCCGAAGTAAACCTCGACCGGTTGTTTCCTGTCTATGCCACTGATATCGAATTCGAGATCTCCCAGGGTGATGTCTGGACCGAACAGCTCGATGATGATGATATCGGTTTTGTATGCATTGTTCAAATTGAAAATGGAATCTGCCGGGTCAATCTTTCGGGACAGATGTCCACCTTTAAAGATTTATCCTGCTTTGAAAAGGAGATGAACAAACAAACGGCCGGATCGGTCGTTTTCGATCTTTCCCAACTGGATTCCATCGACAGTTACGGCGCTCATCTTCTTGCCAATGCATTAAAGGAGATAACCAAAAAAGGCGGAAAGTGCACCGCCTACGGTGCCAACGATGCTGTCAGTGCTATCCTCTCACTCCTTTCACTCGAAGAATTTCTGGCCCTCTATGCCACAGAACAGGAGGCAATTGAGGGGGCGAAGAAAGGTTGAGGTTGAATAAGGGGGGAAAATTAAGAGCGATTTGAGACAAAGCCCTGTCCCGAGTGCTATCGGGAGAGTGATAACGATCTGAGATAAAAACTCTACCCTGTATCCCGAGGGTCGACACTTCGGCATGCCAATGAATGGCCTGTAACCTTCAACTTTCCCCTATTCACGTCTCACATAATATATTTTTCCCAGAGCCGGGTAGCTCAATAATAGCCGGCTGGAATCCGTAATTCTTACGAAAAACGGTTTGAAGACACAAGTTTGGCGTTTTAAAAGTTCTTTTCCATATGAGTTACGCTTTCATATTTCGAGTTTTCCCTACGGGGGTGTACTGGTTTTCGACGGTGAGAGTGAAACGTAAGCAGCATGTCGAGGATAATCGGTTGGCCTCGTTAATCATCCGATAAAACTAATAATTGCCGAAGATTACTCTTTTGCAATGGCTGCCTAAATAGCGCAGCCGGTCTGATACATGAGCGCACCCGTAGTGTATCGGGCCCAATTTAGGGTGCTGGTCGACATGGGGTCGCACCGACCGTGTCGGCGAGATCAATTGGTGCTGGTTATTTCCTGAGCTTGTCTGCCGGCGCAGGAGATAACGAGATCAAAAGACAGACTAAACATGTAGCGGCTTCCGCAGATCGCTCATCGGACAGGGGTTCGACTCCCCTCACCTCCACCATTAATTTTCGCCCGTTTTCCTAACCCAAGGCAAACGGGCTTTTTTGTTGCTATCTTCAACACAATCAGCGAATTGCGAGATTTTCAGAGTCTACTTTAAGCCAGTCGGATTATGAAGTAACCCAAAAGAGAATGAGCTGCTCAAAAACGAAAATGCATTTTTAAAGAAACAGGTCGAAAGTCTGACTGATCTTCTAAAGAATAAATGGGCGCAGAGTTTATCGGAATAACGGAGTGTTCCAATTATCTGAAATCCTCAGGGATTCAAAATATCCACTGAGCCAGTTGTCCGAACTGGGGTAGACCTGCCGGTGATTAAAATTCCAGCTATTTCTTTCGAGCCAAGAAGAGCAGGACTTATTTTCTACTTAATCTTTAAATGAAAGAATTGTAATATTAAAAAATGAGCAAGCCAATACCAGAACAGTCAAATTTCATAGCTATAGGGGCATGGAATCCTGCAATAATACAACCCCAATGGCTGAAAAAGGAATTCCCTACCCTTATACCTGAAAAGTTCAACGTTCAAGTTGTTGCAGGGGTTGTATCTGCCTTCAAAATTGAGTTTCCTGATGAGTTCATTCTCGACCCCAATGGTGGTCGCTTGGTTTTTATCCCCAAAAGGCTCGACGACGAAACCTTGAAGAAAATCGCTGAGTTGGGCCGAGGAATTCAAGATTTGTTGAACCACACCCCGATTGCAGCAGCAGGCTGTAACTTCGTATTCAGGCTTGAAGCCGATGAATTTTTCAAGCTTGAGAAGATCGAAACAGACGAGGATATCAAAGGGTTATACGAGAATATCGAAGGCGGCAATCTCATTTCCCGTTCGATCAGCCACGTCATTTCACAGGAAGATCACACAGTGAATGTGGCTTATGAGTTCAAGGGACAGGCAAAACTTTTGCGGATTAATTTCGATTACCAGCAGCCTGAGAGAGCAATGCAGATAGCATCAGATGCATTGGTAGAAAATTTCCACCGAGCTTGCAATATGTGCAAGGATTTAGTGGGGAGCAAATAGTATGGCATCAACAATTACCGTAGAAGAGTTCATGGGAACCAAATCCTCTTTTGGGGAAGCGGCATTCAATTTCTTTGAAGGTTTGGCTGACAAAGGTTTCACTCAACAGTGGAGTACTGATCCATCCTTGAAAGAAACGAACAATGTGCAGGTAATCGAATCCCCATCTGCGGCAATTGGTGGTAGCCAGGCCAAAACCAACGGTGATAACGCAATTACCTATTACGAAATGCCTTCTTCGACAAAGGAATTGTCGTTCTACGATTCTCTCCAGCAAAAAGTTTTCTATAAGTTGTTTTTTCCTTCACATTGGGCTGCCGAAGGGGTGAGCAGGCCGAACATAACGGCAAAGAAAAACGCCTTCAACCTTTGTTGGGAAATCTACAAGAAATATGACCTGCAGCCCGACAGAATTCTTTCTACGAAAGAAGAAGGGGTCTACATCGTTTATGAATGCATTGATTCCCGTGGAAGTCGTTCGCTTGTGATTGAAGCTTATAATGACGCTGAAATCGGTGTCGTTGTATGTGATAACGATAAAAAGGAAATCATCCATAACGAAGATATTCTCGACATGAATTTTGAAAATGCTGTCAGAATCTATAAAACGAAAACTCGCTGAAAAACCATTCTTCGCCCGTCTTTTACGCTACCAGTTTAAGCCCAGCGATTTCCTGCCACACGAAAAACTTTATCGGGGATTCAAGAAAGCTGATTTGCCCGGGGACACGGGCATTCTTGAGGGGAACCACTTCACTTTCCCGAAAAAAGGTGGTATTTCCTGCGATTGGGGTCGATTTGCGAAACCCGAAGACGTTCGCAAAAGGCGCGAAGATTCGAAGCAGGACGGATGCTATTCATTCACGGTAGAGCATGCTCGATACAATGGCAAAACTTCAACCTGCCATGATCCTTGTCCCGAACAAAACCCCCAAAATTATGCTCACATGGAAATCAGGCAATTGCGCCCAAATGACGATCCATTCCATGAACCACCAAAAGACTGCAAGCGGCTTGAAAAAGCGGCGGATGAATGGTCGAAAAGCTACCGTCTCGCCTACCGTGAGTATATCTCAAGGCAACTGACCGTGGAAATCGAGCCATTGGTATAATAATCAAGCCAGAGCGAGCATTGCTTTTTTCACTTTTTACACGGTTACCGTAGAAACCCCGTGAATACGGGCAGCCTTCCGAACCAAAATTTTCACTTTCAGATCCCGAACCAGCCCCCCGTATTTTTTCAGCAAATCCCCCTGTTCAAGAGTAGTGCCCTGTGGTCGCCCGAGCTGTTTACCGTTTCTGCGTGCTCGTTCAAGCCCCGAATTTATGCGATCAACAAGAAATGCTCGTTCCATCTGAGAGAATTGGTTTATGACGGCAATAAGTAGGTCAACTAATGGGTTTGCCTTGCCTTCATCCGAAAGCGTATCTACGCCCAAAGATTGAACTACAATAGAAATCCCCAGCTCTGTGAATTCATGAATCAAGGTGGCAACCTGATAGGCGTTTCGCCCCAGCCGTGATAGCTCCGTAACGAGGATTTTATCGAATTTGCCTTGCTTAGCCAGCTTACGTAGCTCGATTATCCCTTCCCGTTCAGAGTTGTTTTTCACAAAGGGCTTATGGATTTGGCGCACAAATTCGAGAGCGTTATCGCATTCCCAACCATCGCTCTATGCGTGTGGTATCAGTACACCGGTGCGAACTCGGTCGTATTGCTGTTCATTCTTACCCACTGATCCTCAGAATTAATCGCAAAGCCTGAAGCATCCATTGGCTGCGCAAAAAAACACTTTTCTCCTTCCTGAAAAAATGGATTTACCTCATGTACCGATGTATTTTCGACAAGTGATATTTTGGCGTGCATCAGGGAACCAACTATCCTTGATGCTGCACCTTATTTTGTTTGACCAATCGAGCTGTTAATTCCTTAAAAGAAAGGTGATAGTATGAAACGCATGGCTGTAAGTCTTGTCGGGTGTATACTTCTTCTAACGGTCTCCTGTGGTGTGGGTCAGGGAATGACTGCAAAGGAGTGTTTTGAGCAGGGCAAAGAGGAGCTGTCGCAAGGGAATCAGGAGAAGGCATATAAATATTTTCTTGCGGCGACCAAAAAGGAGCCCCGCAAGCCCGAATACGAATGGGCTGCCGCGCAGGTAACTTCCAATCAGAATGCAGCATTCCTTCATACAAAAGCGGCATGGGAGAAGGGACTCAAACACCGGGCGATACTCCATGCACTGGCCCGTCTCTCCTTTCACACGCAGAAATCGCAGAAGCTCGACTATGTTCTGTCGCTCTATCAGGAACTCGATGATACCAGTAAAAGTGATGCATTCAAGGCATCATTGTATTATCAATTTGAGGCCTACGATTCTGCGCTGACCCTCTGGACCAGGGCATTTCAAAAGAAACCGACTTCGTCGCTCTGCAACCGGATCGCTGTTGTCCTTAACAAATCGGGTAATGCCGACAGTGCGATGGCCTTTCTTGCTTCATGCAGAAAGAAAAAGCTTCTCAACCCGGCAACTGCGGTTATGCTGGCTTCGTTCTATGCATTCGATTATAAGTACGATTCCATTGAAGACCTCTTTCAGGAAGCCCAAAACCTGGGCAACTACACCGATCCGCTTCAACTGGAGCATGCCGGTTTTCTTATCGCGCAGGAGCGGAGAAAGGAAGCCGAGGAACTTCTGAAGGGGATCAGCAAAGCTGCTGCGCATAAACACGACCACATTATCAATCTCCGGGCACGTACCAGCCTCGGTCTGCTGTACCTGGCCGATGAAAATATCGGTGCGATAAAGGACCTTGCGGCCAATATTCCCGGGAAATCGCCCTATCATGAAGGCGAAAAATTATTCTATCAGGCTTTGTTGTCGATCGCAGCGGAAAACAGCGGCCGGTTGGCGCTGATTACCTCGGCGCGGGAAAAACTGCCCCGGGATCCTGCGGTCGAACTTGTATATGCGCGGGAAAATGTTGTTGCCCAACAGTATGAAGTAGCCCTCGATGCCTACCGGAAACTCCCCCAGGTTTTTCTCCGATCTCCCCGGGTCCTGGTTGAATATGCCACAGCCCTGTCGCTGGCGGGTAAATCCGATGAAGCTCTTGCGGTGGTCAGCACCATGCACCGTAAGAATGTGATGACAAAGTATTCACTGACACTGTTTCGCGATCTTGCATTTCGTAAGAAACTGCTCGACAAGAGCCGGGCTGCTCAGCGGATTCTGGAGTCAAAGTACGGTGATGATGTCAAGGTTATATACAGCGGGGCCCTGATGGCCCTTAAATCGGGTAAGGTCGACAGCGCCCGGGCACTGTTCACACAGCTCGCAGCGGACCATCCCGACGAACCCCGGTTTGAAGCCGCCCGGTTGTCGACCTGGGTTATCAAAGAAGAATACGAAAAAGCCGCGCGGGAGTGTGAAAAAAGTTCAGCTCCCCCGGAAGTCGTTGCACCGATCCAGGCCCAGGCCTATCTCAAACTCGGTGAAATCGACAAAGCGGAGCAAACCTACGAAAGAGCCCTGGGCAAAGATAAAAATCCGGGACTGGTAATCAATTATGCCAATTTTCTTCTGACCGCCCAAAAGACTGAAAAAGCTGCCCGGATGTTCCGCACTGTGCTCGATTCACATAAGGAGGATCTGGCAAAGGACAGTGCGGCCAACGCAGCGCTTCTCAACAATTTTGCCTGGTCCCTGGCCCACTCACCCGATTTCGATAAAAAAACCGCTATTTCGGCAGCTGAACAGGCCCGGAATCTTGCGCCGGATAACCTCCATATCCTCGACACCTACGCAACGGTGCTCCTGGAAAGCGATGAGCACAAATCATGTATCAAGCTCCTTGAAAACCATTCGGCCACGCAAAAGGAACCGGCACTGCTTATCAGCCTCGCTCAAGCCTATGCCGGAAACAAAAAGATAAACAAAGCAGTGCGTGCATACCAGGATGCGCTCAGAGTCCCCGATTCCGCCCGCGTGGCGCTCAAACCGAGCTTAACAAAGCGTGATATCAAAGAGAATATCGATGCGTTGATCGGGGGTGAAGAGTGAGGGAAAAGAAGGGGTGAACGTTGAAGGTCGAAAGTCGAAGGCGGTGCACTGAGCTGGTACATTGAGATTGGTCGAAGTGCTGCGAATAATCTTTCGTCTCTCTTATTTCGCCCTCAGTGTCAGTTTCCCTATCATCAACTTTTATCGCACCTCGCGATAAGGTATAACACATGTTTTGGAACTTGAGCAAAAACTGATGTGAACAAGATATGCCCCCTGAGCGGAGAGCCGTGAGGGAAGCCGGATACGCTGTTTCTTTACGGTATCGCCGTCGAGCCGAAGGATGGTTTGTCCCGATGAATTAACAATCCGGACAGTATCGATCTCACCGATATTTTCGGGAACATAGATACTGTTATTTCTTATTGAAAGTCCGGGATGGCCCCCAGACCTTGTTTTTTGTTTGGCGGCTTTCACGGAGCAATCGGTTTCCGGCTGGATTTCACCGGTTGCCAATGTTGTGATATGGGCATCAACGGCGCAGGCCAGACCATGAAAGAGGGTGCTGTACCCATCGGAATACCCGCCTTCAAGAATCGAAACGATCTTTCCGTTGCAGCAGGAATCGGCCAGGTCCATAAGCGGTTTTGTCAGTGATGAAAAGCCGTGGGGAGTTATATCGAAATAGCCGAGTCGGTCGTCTCGTTTGCTGTCAAAGCCCGCGGAGATAATAATAAAATCGGGCTGAAAGGATTCGGCAGCGGGTAAGAGTGTGTCATGCCACACCCCGAGAAACTCATCATTGCCCGATCGTTCGCTCATGTGAACATTGATAGTGAACCCTTCACCCTCTTCTGTACCGGTTTTCCGAGGATCCCCGGTCCCGGGATAATCAAGCTGATTGTGGGTTGAAAAAAACAGTACTGAAGGATCGGCATAGAAAGCTTCTTCGGTGCCGTTACCGTGATGGTAATCCCAGTCGACAATAAGGACTTTTTCGTGGTTCATGACATTCTGCGCATAGCGGGCGGCAATTGCTGCATTGCTGTAAAAACAGAATCCTTCTCCCGAACAGGAGCCGCCATCGGCGCCGGCACCGTTATTGTAGGCATGATGGCCCGGAGGACGAATTGCACAGAAAGCATTTGTAACAGTACCCTCGGACACGGCTTTTACGGCGCCCAGGATCGATGCCACCGCATATTGCGCTACCGCACCGGTCGGATCGCAGGCGTTCACCGAGTCGTGGTGCTCCCGGGTATGAATGTCGAGAATGGATGATTCGGGCTCAACTGTTTCACTTAATTGAGTCAGCTCCGCCAGGATCCCCGATTGTTCGAGGCGGCGATTGATCCATCGAAGGCGGTCGGGTGATTCGGGATGTGATACCCCCAGTGAATGATCCAGAAAAAGGGGATCGTACACATATCCGCATGTTTGCATATCCCCCTTTCGTCTGAAAGGGGCAGCATAGGACGGGATAAGCCCCAGACCGATAATACTCTGGATTGTTGTATCAAGAAAAGCCCTTCGATTGAAAGTGGGGACAGGCATAGAAGCCTCCAATCCATCAAAAGTGAACCAGGGAGGTATATGCTAGATAAATAATTTATGGGGAAAAAAAGAAAAAAGAAAAACGGAACATGGAGTGTTGGAATAGCGGAGTAACCCCGCTACGCTCCGGAGTGGTGGAGTAATGAATGTTGCAGTCTTATCACCCACTACTCCAACACTCCACTCTCTTTAGTTCTTCAGTTGTCCCGGGCGCCCTTGATAAACTCTTCGGTCATCCTCCAGGCTTCATCGTCGCAGAACTGCCGGGGTGGATGTTTTGAGAAATAGGCTGAAGGTGAGTAGAGGACCCCGCCCTTGCCTCTGTCGAGAGCAAGTTTGCAGCACCGGATCGAATCGATGGCAACACCGGCGGAATTGGGAGAATCTTCAACCGAAAGACGGAGTTCGAGGTTCATGGGGATATCCCCGAAAAGCTTGCCCTCCATGCGGATAAAGCAGACCTTGTTGTCATCCTGCCACGGGACATAATCGCTGGGACCGATATGAATATCCCGGTCGGAGAGCCGGTTGGCGGTCACCGACTGGACGGCTTCGGTTTTACTGGTTTTCTTTGATGCAAGACGGCTCCGGTTGAGCATATTGAGGAAATCGGTATTACCGGCGGTGTTGAGCTGATAGGTGGAAGTAAGTTTCACTCCCCGCTTTTTGAACAAGTCGGTGAGTGTCCGGTGTGTGATGGTCGCACCGAGCTGTGCTTTGATATCATCACCGATAATCGGAATATTTTTCTCCTCAAACCGTCGTACCCACTCAGGATCGCTGGCGATGAACACCGGAATGTTGTTAATAAAAGCAACGCCGGCCTCTAAAGCACATTCCGCATAAAACCGTACGCCTTCCTCGGACCCCACCGGGAGGTAATTGAGCAGGATTTCGGCACCCGATTCCTTGAGGGCTTGTACGACATCCTCCTTTGTCGCTTCAGCTTCACTACTGAGAATAAAGGTATAATTGTCGTCATAGTTATCCATATGATCGGAACAACCATCACATATTTTACCCATCCGCACCGCAACACCGGCTTTCGGCATAGAATCACAGAAAACCTTCGTGCAATTGGGCCGGGCGAAAATGGCTTCGTTAACATCCATCCCGACCTTGCGCTTGTCAACATCAAATGCTGCAACGACGTTAATATCGGGCGGAGTATACCCGCCGATTTCCCAGTGCATAAGACCGATGGCGTCATCGCCATTCTTTGATTTGTAATACTCGATTCCCTGGAGAAGTGAGCTTGCGCAATTGCCGATTCCGGCTATTGCAATTTTAATATCTGCCATGCACGCACCCCCTACTATAAAAAGTACATTTTTGCATTACCACCAAAATTATTAGAATGGAACTAAAGGGCTCAAAAATACATAAATTAGTTGTATTTGAGCAAGAAATAATGAGAAAGGAACTTTTTTAATATATATAAAAGGTATAAAAGGCGCAACTAAACAAAAAAGGAGCTGTCTCTTACACAGCTCCCACAATTTCCTCCACCCACATGGCGGTGCGCAGCAGAGGAACCGGTTTTCTCTCTATTACCCTATATAATTACACAATGTAAGGTAAGCATAATCACTTTACTAAAAAGGATAAGGATTCTTCAGGCGAATGACTCCCCGTGCGGTGCCGAACCACATATTGCCTTTCCGGTCACATACCATCTCCGATGCCGATGATGCCGTTATACCCAGTTTCTTCGGATCGGAAATCCATTTGTCCCCGTTGAATTTCAGAAGTCCGGTCGGCGATCCGAACCAGACCCTTCCCTGGGTATCGACCATCATACAAACAATATCATCCTTAATGGACATATACACTTTCCATTCCTTGCCGTTGTAAGAATTGACATCACTTTCACCCACAGCGGCCCAGACTTCGTCGGTACGGCGGTCGATCGCGATCGCTTTCACATTGTTCCAGCTCATACCTCTTTTCATATCATGGATATCCCACGATGAACCGTCAAAAACACCGATTCCTTTATCGGTCCCCACCCATGCCCGGTTTTTGCCGTCAACGGCAATACAATTGATTACATCCCCGGGAAGGCCATCCTTGGAAGTATACGTTTTCCATGTATTTCCCTGGTACAGGTTAATACCCTTTGGTGTTCCCACCCAAACTTTTCCGCCTCGGGCAGGGCAAATCGCAGTAATTGCATTATCGGAAAGACCATTGTCAGCAGTAAAGCTTTCGAATCCGTTAAGATCACCCTTCGCAACGCCATCACTCGTCCCGATCCATATCACACCGGTACAATCGGTGGCCATGGAAGTTACCGATGACGCAGTGATGTCGCCCAGTTTGTTGACAACCTGCATTTTCATGTTCTGCATATACAAAAGATTCACTTCCTGCCCAGTCGAGTACCAGAGCTTGTTTCCTTTAAAAGCAAAGGCAACGATGGGGCCCTCACTGGGGTATACGCTCCACTGCATGTCGTTTTCATAGGTAATTGAATCCACCTTGACGTCTTTCTGGGCAAGCGCCAGTGAAGAAAGCAGAGCAAGCAGCACAAACGAACGGATAAACATCCTTCCTCCTTTGAAAAAAATAACGTTTTAATGCTTATATACGTTAATAAAAATATATATAAACCGGATAATAACTCTAAAAATCATCCGGACGGATACCCCAGAGCCTGAGCCAGATTTTTATAGGTCCAGTAATTGGCAAGTACTCTTTTGACATACTTCCTGGTTTCGGAAAATCCGATATTTTCTATGAACATATCAAAGGTCTGATGTTTATTCCGGTTAAGCCATTTTTTTGCATTATGAGGTCCCCCGTTGTAACTTGCAAGGGCCAGAACGATATTACCGTCAAACTGGTTCATTACTTTCTTTAGATAATAGGCACCGTACTGAATATTTTTCGCCGGTACATATAAACTGTCAAGAACAAAATTCTCCTTAAGATCTTTTCCGATCTCTTCTCCGGTGTAGGGCATTATCTGCATGAGTCCGATTGCCCCTACCGGGGATTCTATGACGGGATTGAAAATGCTCTCCTGACGCATGACCGAAACAACCAGATAGGGATCGATATCATGCTCGTGTGCGTATTTCATGACGGCGTTTCTGTATGGCAGAGGGTACAGAAGCGAATAGACCGGCAACGGACGGTCTCGCCGGTACTGTGAAGCGATACGCCAGGCAAGCCGCATGCCGACCCGGTATGACAGGGCCGGTTCGTTGCAAATCCGATACAATTCCGACAAGTCAAACTGAAGTACAAGATTGCGGGGGAAATCCTCCTCAAGATGTTTCAGGAAATATTCGGCCCGGTCGGTCAGCCCCACCGCAGCGAGAATCGATCCGTATTCGTAGGCAAGACTGTCTTCACTGGAAAGCGGTTCTCTTCTATCGACACATATCGAATCGAGCCAGGCTCTGGTCTCGGCAATACCCTTTGTGGTATCAACAAAAGAAAAAGAGAGCGTGTCACCGAGAATCGTCAGCATTTCCCTTGAACGGTAGGCATAATAATCGGTTGGATCTTCGGCGGCAAGTTCGTGAAAGAGCTTTCTGGCTCCGGAAAACTTTTTCAGGGCCATGCAACTCTTGCCTTCCCAGTACCGTGAAGCCGTACTGAGCGAAGACCGCGAATATTTTTCATTAAAGCCTCTGAAAGTAGCCAGTGCCGAATCGTACATCTCCGCTTTGTAAAAATTAAGCCCGCACCGGAAATAGGAATCATCGGCCCGGGAGCCTCTCGAGTACGATTGATAAAGCTTGCGGAATGACCGGATAGCATCCTCATACTGATGGTTTTCTTCATGCTGCCAGGCACGATACCAGAGTATGTCATGACTCATGGGGTGATGAGGATAGAGTTTGATATGCTTGTCGTACCAGAGCGCCGCTTTCACTCCTTTGTTAAGGTTCCGGTACGACCGGGCCAGCATCAATACAATATCGGGCGTGAGTCCGTACTTTTTTTCATACTTATCGAAAAATCGTATTGCTTTGTTGTAATTTTTCAGCCGGTAATTCAGAATAGCCCGGTGGTAAAGATATTCACCTGTGGGCACCGATGAAGAAAAATCATCTCTGATAAGTCCTTTATGAAGCCAGTTACTTGACTTTTTATATTTCCTGCAATAATAAGCTATCCGGGAGATTTTGAACAGACGGATCGTCGGGAAAATCGTATTGGGAACTTCGTATTTTTCAAGAACCTTGAATATCTTGCAGGCCTCCGATGATTTGGGTTTTTTTGCATATTCGGCGATCACACTGTCGACCAGCTTCCACTCTTTATTCGAGAGAAGGGTATCGAAAAAATCGGGCATCCAGATTTCTTCGGTTATTTCTGCTTTGGATTCCCGCATTTCACCAAACCAGGAAATCTGTGCGGCAAGGGTGGAATCCTGTTTGAGGACCGAATAGACTTTTTTGCGCAGGTGACGGACATAGGGCGAGGGAAGGCCGGTTTCGAGGGCTACCCGGTAGGCATGAAGAGCATTTTCGGTACGGTGCATTGTATGCTCGATATCACCGATAAATTCGTAGGCAAAGGGAGCCAGTTTCGTGCTCTTTTCGGCACAGAATCGAAAATAAAAGAGCGCTTCCCGGTAATCTTTCATGTGATACCGGACTAATCCCAATTTGAAAAACCGGAAACCCTGGTCTTTTGCCAGCGTATCGGACAGGATTTCTTCTAAAGCCTTTTCATAATTACCTTCCCGAAGGGCTTTGGTGCCGGACCATTCAAGAGTATAACTGCCTTCATCCGCGCCCGAATAACCGGTCAGGAGGGCGATAAAAAGTATAAGGAGCTCACATTTGCGCACCATGAACATCCATTTATTCATAATATGATTCATCCCCGGCAAAACCCCCTATGGTCGCAGTCACTCTGGATCGACAATTTAAGCTCTTAAACCGGCAGGTGCCTCTTCCAATCGATAACCGCCTCAGTTATAAAATTATACCATTGCAGAACTATATACAAATTTGTATATATATAAAGAAATAATTCATATTTCTCTACCAGAATAATATATTTTGATTCTGCACAAATTATACAACCATCGCAGACAATTTCAAGATTTGTTGTGTAAATTTACAAATGAGTTCCAGAACACACAATATACTTTTCAGCCTGATTTTTCTGCTCACCACCGGCTGCTTCGAGAATGATTCGAAAACCGGAACAACCGCCAGTGTATCAAAGCTGCATGATACGATAACAGTCACCGCCTACAATGTTGAAAATCTGTTTGATATCACCTTAAACGGTTCCGAATACGACGAGTACGTGCCGGGCAACAATAACTGGACCCATACCACGTTCGCCACCAAACTGAATAACATCGCCTCGGTAATTGCCGAAATCTCGCCCCATATACTGATCCTGACCGAAATCGAAAACCGCAGTGCATTAGACCATCTTATCGACAAACTGAAGGCAAAAGATTGTCATTACCGCCACAGTATCATTGGAGACAAGCCGAATCCAACTACCACCTGTCCTGCGATTCTTTCCCGCTATCCGATTGTATCCAACCGCATGTTCGGCACAGCCAAAACAGAAGGGTATTTCTCCCGGAATATTCTGGAGGCCGATATTTTGTGCGGCACCGACACGCTCAAAATATTTGCCAATCACTGGCCTTCAAAGCGCCATCCCGAATCACGGAGAATCGCAGCCGCAAAAATCATTGCACAACGAATCCAAGAACTCCCTTCATCCTGCGACTATATCATCGCGGGCGACCTCAATGAGAATTATAACGAATACGAATCATTCCGCAATACCCGGCACGATGACACCCGGGGAAAAACCGCACTACAGCATATCCTTGCTACCGCAGAATCAACACCCGACCGGTTTCCCGATTATCTAACCGAACAGGAATTACGCGAAAAAACGAGCCACGCATTTCATTACGACCTCTGGTTTGAAATCCCGGCACACCGTCGGATGAGTAACACCTATCGGGGAATACCCCAGACGCCCGATCATTTTCTTCTCCCCCGCGCACTCTACGACTCGTATGGGATCTCCTACTGTGATAATTCATTTTCCCCTTTTACCTGGAATGGAAGGCTTCTCAGAGACGGTGTCCCCTGGCGGTGGCAAAAGCAGTATCGCGACCGCAATGCCTACCATCTCGGCGTGGGTTTTTCCGATCATCTGCCCATATCGGCACAATTTTACTGCGGGCCTTTTCGATTTAAAAAAGACGCCAGCCCAAAAATGTCCGAACAGAGGGAGACTACTTTGTCGCGGGGTATCTGTGGATTTGAAACCGGTTATGAAGGATGGGTTCGGTGTGATCGTGATATCACGCTGAAACGTATCTTTGAAAATGCATCATCGGGAAAAAGCTGTCTGGCGCTCGATGGTTTCCCGACCAGAAAAAATGTCTGCGCAGCACGATGTACCTTTCCGCTTCCCGGTCAAAAAGCTAAAGCCGCCACCCTGCTGATCGATATCAGGGGAAAGGGGAAACTGAATATCAGGACCCGCAGTCGGGATTCAAAATGGCGATATTATAATTATGAAAACTTTTCTCCCTCCGGATCGGGGCGGTATACATTTTATACATTCGATATCTGGACAACAATCGCCTGCGCCCTTCCCGAAACAGCGCAAAAAGTATCATCGATAGAAATCGAGCTTCGGGCAGGCAAAGGCAGTGAATTTTCCTTTTTTATCGACAACATCCGGATCGATGCAAATACATAATGCAGACGCCTTTGAATATTGGAAATCTGACTATCGACCCGCCTCTTTTCTGTGCGCCCATGGCGGGAATTACGCACTCTGCATTCAGGCGGCTGATGGCCGATTTCAAGGGATACGGCGCCCTTTTCACCGAAATGCTTTCGGTCAGGTCGCTTGTTCATGAAAAGATATCAGTTTCTCCCTTTACCCGCCGGCGGGAGAATGAAGGCACGGTTTTTTATCAACTGGTCTGTAATGGTGAAGAAGATTTTGATGCTGCTTTGGGTAATCTGGCTGCAGGTTCTCCTGATGCTGTCGATCTGAATTGCGGCTGCAGCGCACCGGAAATCACCCGGTGGGGTGGCGGGGCCGCTCTTTTCGCCGACCGGAAGCGGTTGGAGAAAACACTGCGAAAACTCCGGACTCTGTGGAAAGGCCCCTTAAGTGTCAAATGCCGGCTCGGCGGTAATTCCCCCCAGTGGGAAAAGGAGTTTTTTGCCCGGATCAAAATCATTGAAAACTGTGGTGTCGATGCACTTTTTTTGCACCCCCGTTTTACCAACGAAAAGCTCAAGCGCCGGGCCCGGTGGGAATTCTTCTCCAAAGCGGCATCATCGATTGCCATCCCGGTCATCGCCAATGGAGATATTATGTCACCCCGTATTGCCCTTGAACGAAGCGATCTTTTTTCGGATGTCAAAGGGATTATGATCGGCAGGATGGCGGTGGTGCGCCCCTGGATTTTTGCCCAAAAAAACTTGTCCCCCCTTTCTATTGACTTTCATGGGGTATGGACACGATTTTTTGATTATGTACTGGAAGATTTTCCGCCGGAAAAGGCCGGCGGCAAAATCAAAGAATTTTCTACCTATTTTGCACGTAATTTTATGTTTGGCCATGAACTGTTTCGGAAAATCCAACCCGCAAAATCGCTTGAAGAGATGCGTTCGAATGCTTCGGCCTTTCTTAAGCGAGGTCCCGAAACCTGTTTATCACCGACAGTAATGGGCATATAATGAAAAAAAATCTTAAAAAGCGCATTCTTATCGTTTTTGCTGTTTGTGTCGGCGTTTTTGCCGCCTCGCTCTATCCCGGTTATCGCATCGCTAAATATGCATTTAACCGCTATTTTGATACCTGGGGCGATAAACTGATCGATCTCGAAAACCGGGGCCTTCTCTCCAGAAAATATGGCGCCGCCTGGCAGGACATTCTTACCGGTGAAGCCATGGAAAATGCGACCAATCATCTCTTCGACCGGGATACACCACAAACACGCGACACGCTCCGGGTGGTTGACGGCGTCTTTGTTAATGATTATCCATCCCTGAGTATTATCGCCGAATTAAATGAAATCCACGAGTATTCCAACACTATCGAAATTATCGACCGCATGGAACGGCAGATCGCGGATATCAAGACCGATCATACCCGCGCCAAATTCGACGAGTTTCCCAAAACGCTGATCGACGCGCTCATTGCTGCAGAGGACGGCAATTTCTTTACCAACAACCGGGGATTTGAATTCGACAGTTTTGTACGAGCCGGCTTACGGTCGATTTTCGAGTTTTTCACCCGGTTCCAATGGCGCACTCCCCGGGGGACATCAACCATAACCCAGCAGGTATCCAAGCTCTTTATCTCCGATATCGATGAAGAAGGACGACGGATTGTAAGCCGGAGCGTTAACCGGAAAGTCCGTGAATTGCAGCTTGCCGCCGCCCTGCGAAAGAAATACTCGGCCGAGGAGATCCTCGAAGTCTATCTTAACCATTGTGTCACCAGTGATTATGGTCTGATCGGATACAAGGATATCGCCCGGGGACTGCTGGGTAAGGAGCTGGATGAGCTGACCGACGCCGAATGTATTTATCTCGCCCGTATGGTGAAATGGGGACGGAATCTTCCCGAAAAGATCAGGCACCAGTGCCGTATCGATATGGACCGCATGGCCGCGGTTCTTAACTGGGATGAAGCCAAACAGCAGGCGGTTCTGGCAAAGATCGATTCTCTGGATTTCAAAACACCAAAGCGCATCCATACGGATTTCGGCGCCCTGGTCGACCTGGCAAACGAATTCTGGCTGAAAATCCTGGAAAAAAACGGCGCTGCAGAAAAAGACCTTCCCGAAATGGATATAATCGATCCCAATTCCCTTATCAGAAAAAAGGGAAACGCGGTTATTCAGCTCACGATCGATCTGCCCCTTCAAAAAGAACTCCAGGAAATGGTCGATGCCCGGGGATATGGCAATGATACGATTATTACCACTGATGTTCGGGTCGGCAGTTTCGGCGAAGATATTACCCGGTCAACACGGCCTGTGGATACACTTCGGTTAATAAAGATCATGACCGAAGAACAGGAATTTTCGGAACCCAATTCAGAATTTTCGACCATCTTCAAACCCGGCGATACCCTGGTTACCAATATCCGGTACAGAAAAAAGGGGCCATCATCCTATCGCCGGAGCTGCTTTTATTATGCCCGGCGGCCGATTAAGGTTGACGGACAATATTATGCCTATGCGATCATGGATTCGAAAACCGGAGAACTGAGGGCATACTATTCCCGGGACAAAATCGGCTCCCGCTGCGCGTGCCTGCTCAAAAATCGCACCCCCAACGGGTCATCAACGGCAAAGCCTATTTTCAATGCCCTCAATTTTGACTGCGGGATTTTCGAACCTTACAGCAAATGGGACGACAGTGTTGAAGTTACCGAAGATGTTCCATGGAAAAGGGAATTCAATTATAAAAACGGCAAACCGGTCGGTGTCATTTTCGCCAACAGTGCGGTCCGCAACCGGGGCTATGAAGTCAATAATCATGGGAACATCTTTGAAGGATGCCAGTATGTTTTCGAGCACCTGGCAACCTCCAACAATATTCTCGGCGCGGAGACAGTCTACCGCCTTAACCGCAATCTTTTCAACAAACTGGGCGGTATCAACCGGAATGCCCTTCCTTTGGTACAATATTTCCAACGGATAAATGCATTCGGAAGAATAAAAAACAAACTCGACCTCAACTATATAACCGGCGTTCGGGTGTATAAAGAACTCGCCCGGATTGCAGGGGTGAGGATCGATTCGATGGAAGCCTATGGGCGGAAAGTTCCCGTATCCGACAGCCTCTATTCGGTAGGCCTGGGAACGCTCGAGCTGACCCTCTATGAACAACTTCACCTATTCAATATGCTGTACAACAACGATCTCATCGAAAACCCGACCGGTCATCCATCCCTGATTATCAAGCAGATTGTTGTGAATGGCGATACCATGGGAATCAACGACACGATACGGCGGTATCACCCATTCGCAGATGTCAACAACCTGCGGCCAACCTATCTGGGCCTGCACAAACGGTTGACATCGAATAAATGGGACGGCCTCGATGAGTATGAAGTTCCTTACAATGGTCCCGTCCCGGATACTTCGGGGCTCTTTTCCATGTTTTTCAGGTATTCCGACGAGCATTATTATATCGAATCACCCTTGGCGAATTATGCAAAAAGCGGTACCACCGATGATGTTATCCGTCCCTTTAACGTCGATGCTATCAGCAAAAAACGAACCAACTATGGCATGTGGAATGCGGTGGTACGAATTGACATGTCAAAGTTGGAACAGGACACTAAAGAGCCGGAAATACAGGACCTCACCATTGCCTGTATCGGAGAATGTAATTACGGGTATACGGGTCCGCGGGACGGCAAAACGCTTCACAAATTCGTTTCCCGGGATCTTTTGAAAAAAGCGGGAACCAAAGCCCCGGGCGGTTTTTATACGCAATATGAACGCTATCTGAAAAAAGTGACCCCCCAGTCTGAAATGGATTGCGGGAGAAATTCCACCACCCAGTTCGCATCGGAGAACAGGGACTCGCTCGAAAACAAAACCTTCTTCAAGAAGCTGTTCAGGTTCGGCGACAAACGCTAATGTCAATTATGGAGAAATGAAACTATGAAACCTGCCAGGATTATCATCGGAGCAATGCGATTCAAAGACAGGCAATCGGCAATCGATACGGTCCGGTGCGCTGTGGATGCGGGCTTTAACTATATCGATACCGCTCCATGTTACTGTTACAAAAGCGAAAACGAGAATTCCGAACGGTGGGTAAGTGAAGCGATCAATCACCCCGACTATCGCGACCGGGTTATGGTTTCGGCAAAATGCTCTCCTGGAAACGGCGGTCTTGGAATCGGTGAATTCAATCGGGCAAAGGGATTCAGCATTCAAACAAAGGAACAGCTCAATACGCTTTTCGATCAATCACTCGACCGGCTGGGAGTTGACCGATTCGATTATTATCACATGTGGACAACCCATACCCGGGAACAGTTTAATGCAGCCATGAAACCCGGCGGGTGGTACGACGGTGTGATGGAACGGAAAAACCAGTGGGACCACCTCGGTATTACCACCCATGCCGATAACCGGACCATTATCGAATTTCTGGAAACAGACAAATTCGAAACAGTTACCCTTCCATTAAATGTACTCAACCGCTCACGTATACCTGCCGTTGAATACTGCCGCACAAGAGGTATTCCGGTGATAGCGATGAACCCTCTGGCCGGCGGACTCTGCGCAGCCCATCCACGGCTCAAAGAATTGGCAATCCGTTATCTCATGGCCCTTCAGGGAGTCCATCTTCTGATAGGGTTTTCATCACCCGAAGAAGTCGAGTATGCCGGAGAGATCCACGATCAGTGCCTCAAAGAAAACGACAGCATCGACGACATTCTCGCCGAAGTCAATCAGTTAATCGATGCTTCCGAACCTTTCTGCACCTCCTGTGGTTATTGTCAACCCTGCCCTCAGAATATCAATGTGGGGGCGTGTCTTTCATACTACAATGCACTCAAATATATGGGTCTCGATCAAGCCCGGGACTCTTTTCAGAAGAAACAGTTCGAAGACGACCTCAAGCTGAACAACTGTATCGGCTGCGGCGAATGCCAATCCCGCTGCCCCAACGGCCTGAAAGTGACCGAAATTATCGAAGACGCCAAAAAGCTGTTGTATGGTTGATCAAAAGAGGGGCGAAAGTTAAAAGTCAGTATTTTACTCACCCTCAGCCTCAGCCTCACCATATAAAATCGATATATCTAATACATATCCTCCCCTTCATTTGTTGACGTCCTTCTTGTTGAAATCCCCTTGTTTGCATAGAATCGGTGTTTTTTAATCTCATTTCTCTGGCACAGAGCTTGCAATCACAGGTACATCCAAAATCAACAAGGAGGATTTGTATGGTTCTAAAAATGTACCCCCCAGTCTTTTGCATCACTGTGATACTCTGCGCGCTATTTCCATTGCAGGGTCAGGAAAGTGATAATGAGATGGATGAAGCTGCGGAGGATGCAATTGAAGCTGTTTTGGAGGCCGAGGAAGAAGCCGGAGAGGCTGTCCTGGAAGAGCAGGAGTATGAAGAGGAAGTCCTGCGGGAACGAAAAGTGGTCGCCCGCGCCATGGTTCATGAGTGCTGTGAAGAACGGAGAAGGTGCAGAATCTCGGGATCCGGTGGTTTTGCTCCTCAGGTAATCCGGTTGAGCCGGGATTTTCTGGAAAAGGTCCGGAAATATGAAAACGATCTTGTTCTGCGGGATTTTCCTTTTGAAAACAACAGCATATTCATGCTCGGGTTCAACGGTTATGCCCAGCTTGACAATGGTTTCAGATCCGGCGGCGGGTTGTGGGCAGGATACAAACACTATGACAGTGATGAATTCATTCACACACTCACCGATTCGACCGGGGACACGACACACCGGTATAATGCTATCACAACCCTGCGGGTGATCCCCGCCTATGGAGGTTTTACAGCAGAGAAAGCATTCTCCTTCTACCCCTGGACGGTTAATGTCGGTGGTATGATCGGCGGTGGCGCCTACATTTTTCATAAACAGATCAGAAAGTTCGATGACATTTTCGCCAGTGTCGATGAAGATTCTCTTGACTGGACAAAGAAAAACAACTCGGTTGCAGTTGCACCCTTTATCGCATGGGATCTTCACACCGGTATAATGGTTGAGTTGGCTCCCCTATTCAAGCTCGGGGTTGACGGTATTCTTCTGTTCACCTATTCGCCCAACGGATTTGTCACCGGCACGGGATTCGGCGATTTCATGCTGGTCTCTCCCGGTATCAGATTGAAATTCATATTTGGAAAAGATTACTGTGATTAGGGAAAAAGATGGACAGTTTGACGAGCGCTAACGTGGTTATAATAACAATTCGGAAATAGTTTTATTCAAGGAGGTATTATGGTACAACAAATGTATATCCCCACATTACTTTTGAGCATTATCTTCTTTGCAGGTGCAATGAATGCTCAGGATTGTGCGACAATAGAAACCGAAAAGGACAAAGCGGGCAAGGTCCACATAACTATCGACAAAGGTGACAGTGGCGGAATCACGGTTATTGAAGAGAACAAGGATACGGTATACATATTCAGGAAATCCTGTCGCGATGACGAGCGGAAAGGGTTACGTCGGGGCCTTGGCCGTTTACGGGAGAAAGGATGGGGCGGCAGTGGTGGACCGTGCTTTGGCGCCTTTGCTCTCTCCATGGACCCGATCAATGAGGTAATCGAAACCGATGACCTCCTGCGCCATTACACGTTCAGTATCAACGACTATTTCGAACCGGTATTCATGCAGGGCGGAAAAGGCTATGGCGGTCTCGGCAATGGTCTCCGCCTTGGAGGAGGTGGCATGGAGGGAATACTGTTTTTCCCCAGCAAAAACGCCTACCAGGATTCGGCGGTCGACCTGGAAATTGAAATACAATACGGCGGATTCCTCATCGAAAAAGCGTGGGTCATCGATAAGCTCAATTACACCGCCGGAACCTATCTCGGAAGCGGCTCGATTACCCTGAATGCAGTCAAATATTCCCTGAGTGAACGGACCAATTTCGAAAATGAAATCGACGATGACGAAGCTCAGAAAGCCAAAGCCCGGTTTTTCTCCATGGAAATTCACGGAGGATTCACCTATTCATTCTTTCCGCTGGTCCACATCGGCATGGATATGGCTCTGCCTTTCTTTTTCTCATCCAAGGGATTCGAACGCAGATCATCCGATTTTTTCAGTGTCAACCCGGGCCTCCAGGCAAAGATCATGTTCGGAACGTTGGGATAGGAAGAATAGTTGAGGATTGAAAGATGGTTGAAGGCCTGGAAAGAGGATAATAGATGTCCAAGCGATGTTCAATGGAATGCGTGATACAGATAAATAGTATGGATGGTGTAATGATTGGTGATTTAAAAAATCATCGGTAAAAAAAGGAATATGACCGTGAAAACAAAAATAATGTTTCTTGCAGTGAGCGCTTGTATCGCAGTCCCGAATGCGCAGGCAGAGCTTATAACACTCACCGACGCCGAATCCAGAGCATCGTCGATAAGCTATGAAATGCGATCACAGCATTTCGAAGAACAGGCCCGGGAATGGGAAAAGCGGAATGCCGTTTCAAATTATTTGCCATCATTGGATTACGGTTTGAATTATACCCAAATGGACCAGGATATGGTTGACGCCTCGAATGCCATGTTTGAAAGCTTTGAAGGCATGTCGGACATTTTTTCCGGCACGGGTATAGAAGCTGAAGAAATCGATTATGAATCCAGTAAGATGCATGTGACAACTGTTTCCCATGAATTTACAGTCAATCAGCCGATCACCAACGGTGGTGCCGAAATAATCGCGATCAATATAGCGAAGCACACCAAATCTGCAATCGAGTTTCAGCAGGAAGCGCTTCGGCAGGAGGTTATCTATAATGCCCGGAAAGCCTATTTTGATGTCCTTGCGGCGCGGGAAATGACCATTGTGACTCACCAGGATTACTCATGGGCGACACAGAACCTGGCCAAGGCACAAACGAGGTATGAAGGCGGGGCGGTTCCTAAAACAGATATCCTTCAATGGGAAGCTGAAGTTGCCGAAAAGGAGAGCGCGCTTCTCCAGGCCCTGGCTGTAGAAAAGATCGCAGTCTATTCACTCTATTCAACTATGGGAGTCCCGGTCGAAAAAGCAGACACCTCGATTACGCTCCAGCCGCTTCAGGTGTTCGAGCAGTGGTATGTCCGGGGTCCTGTTGAGGCCGAAGGGACGGTTGAAAATAATCCGCAATTCAAAGCGATCGAATCGCACACTCGTGCCGCTCTGGGCTACAAAAGAATCGCGGCATCATCCTTTTTTCCGAAAATAAATGCTTTCGGCTCCTATTCGTGGCCCTATTATCTTTCGGATAACGATGACCTTGTCCTTCAGGAAGAACGCAAAGGATGGACTGCCGGTGTTTCACTCAGCGTTCCAATTTTCGGCGGGTTCCGTAATTCGACCAATTACCGGAAAAGCAGCTATGAATATATGAAAGCGCTTGTCGACAAGGAGCACAGCGCCAATCAGTTCGAACTCAATCTCAAGCGAATACATTACTTCTATCAGGCTTCATACAAATCGGTCGCTGCGGCAAAAAAGCAGCATGAACTCATGGCTAAAAATCTCGAAATCATGCAGGCCCGCTATGACGGCGGTCTGGTCAATCAGTCACAGCTTCTTGAAGTCGCTGTGGGCGCACGAATGGCCCGGATCGGTTATATACAGAAATTATTCGAATGTCTCTTACTCGAATCGGAATATCAAAAAACTGTCGGGAAACTGGAGGTATACCAATGAATAAATTGCGCGTACTCGCACTTGCAGGTCTGGTCTTTGCATGCGGCTGCCGGTCGCCCAAGGATAAGAAAAGGGAGGACACTCAAACCGAAGTCAAAGCGCCGACACCGGTTGAAGCGATTGTTGTCTCCAAATCGACATTGTCGAAAATAATCAGCGCCTCCGGTGTTGCCCAGGGGATCCGGGAAGCCACTGTCGTTGCGGAAACCCGGGGGAAAATCCGGAGCGTTCAGTTCAGACTGGGCCAGTATGTCAAAAAAGGACAGCTCCTTGTGCAGGTCGAAGAATCGGTGCAGAAAGCTGGATACGAACAAGCAAAGAAGGCGCGTGAAGCTGCAGAAATGAACCTTCGGGTAATACAGAAACTCTACGATGAAGGAAATGCATCGGAAGGTGAATTGACCGGTGCGCAGGCCCAGATGACCACTGCACAGGCTGCGCTCGAATCTGCTCAAAAGGTATATAACGACTGCAGAATTATCGCATCCATTGCCGGCTATATCGCCCATAGGGATGCATCGGTTGAAACGGGCAATTACCTTGCTGCCGGTACCCCGGTAGCGCGGATTGTGAATATCTCTTCGCTTAAAACAACGGTCCCGGTAGGTGAGCTTGAAATAGGTCTTCTCAAAACCGGCGCCCGGGCAGATATCCTGGTACCGGCAATCGGCGATACACTGTGTGCCGGAAAAGTAACCGCCATTGCTGCAGGAAGCGATCCTGCAACCGGCTCCTATCCTGTGGAAATTGTCTGGAACAATACCCGCGACCGGAAAATCAAATCGGGCATGTCGGTGCGGGTGACTATTCATACCCAAAGCGAGGACTCGGTGATCCTGGCGCCCTCGGGCGCGGTAGTCGAAAAAGACCGCAAGGATGCTGTTTTTGTGAACTCCCACGGAAAAGCAACGGTCCGTTTTGTCACCCTTGGCAGAAACTCGGGGAACAATGTCGAGATAATTAACGGCCTCGATGTGGGCAATGTCCTTCTGACAAGCGGCATGACCTCCCTGGGCCGGGGTGATTCGATCATAGCGACCGTTAAAAACAGACCGGAGGCCCCCGATGAACATCGGTAAATTCTCAGTAACCAACTCTGTTTTTGTCAACATCCTGATGGCCGCCATTCTCTTTCTGGGAATATTTTCCTTTATCCGTCTTCCCCGGGAAGTCATGAGCGAGGTCAACTTTTCCTGGGTGCTCATCGCGGTCCCGTATCCCGGCGTTTCGGCAGAAGAAGTCGAAAAAAATATCACCTCCAAAATCGAGCAGGAGGTATCGGATGTTGATCATATAAAAAAGATAACCTCAACCACCCGTGATGGATACTGTACTATTTTTGCCCAGTTTGAGGATATAATATCCGATGATGAATTCCGCCGGGCCTACCAGGACCTCCGGGCTGAATTCGACAAAGTGGAGCTCCCCGAAGGGACGCTGGAACCCTATATCGATGACTTTTCTTCATCGGACATGCTCTCCATTCTCAGTATCAACATGATCGATAATGCGGGTAACACCCGTGTTTTGAACAAAGCCGCCGAAGATTTGAAAGATAAACTGCTCGATGTCGATGATATTTCCAAAGTCGAGTTTTACGGCGGACAGGAACGTGAAATCTGGATCCAGATCGACCGTGACCGGATGGAGGCTTTCGGTATCTCCCTGGATGAGGTTATCAGTAGTGTCCGGCTCAAGAACACCAATATCCCCGGCGGTTCGCTGGATCTTGACAATCGATCGTACAACCTCAAAACGCGGGGTGAAATTACCCGATCCGCCGATTTTGCCGATATCATTGTCCGAAGACGGCCTGATGAGGGGTCGGTGGCGGTTGGCGATATCGGTACCATCGGCAACGGCTTTGGAGAAGCCGAGTACGATGCCCGGTTTAACGGCGTCCGGTCGATCACCATGCTCATCTCCAAGAGCAAAGATGGCAATTCGATTCATGTTGTTGACAGGGTAAAAAAAGAGGTCGACTCGTTCAAAGAGAGCCTCCCCGAAGGAATTTCTATCGAACTCTCCAACGATAATACCTTTTTTATCCGGGATACACTCAGTACGCTCGGCTGGAATTCATTAATGGGATTTATTGTTCTGGTGCTGGTCCTGTTTGTCTTTATCGGTTTACGCAACTCCCTGATCACCGCTCTTGGTATTCCCATCACCTTTGCCATAACGTTCATATTCATGGAATGGTATGGCGAATCGCTGAATGGTAATTCACTTTTTGCACTCGTTTTGGTGCTGGGAATGATCGTGGACCACGCAATCGTTATTATCGAAAATAGCTACCGTCATCAGCAGACGGGATTATCACCTGCTCAGGCTGCGATAGTCGGTACCAATGAAGTTGTCAAACCGGTTATTGCCGCCACCATGACGACGGTGGCGGCCTTTCTTCCCCTTATGCTTCTTCCGGGAATCATGGGAAAATTCATGCGGATCATTCCGATCATCTCCTGTCTTGCCCTGATCGCCTCGACCGGTGAAGCCCTCCTGTTTCTTCCCTGCCATTTCGCAGAATGGGGAGGAAAGGTAAAACAGAAAGGGACCGGTTTTATCGGCCGCTGGCAGGGGGCGTTCAAGGGGCTTATCGAAAAGCTCTTTCGCCGCCGCCGGCTTGTCATGCTGGCAACGGTGACCACAATTGTCGTTGCGGCGATTATGACAAAATTCGTTCAGGAAGATCTTTTTGCCGAAGAAGACTGGACTATGTTTTATGTCGACATCGAGCTCCCCAGCGGCACGCCCCGGGAAACTACCGACAAGATTGTGCGGCGTTTCGAAGAACGTCTGGCGCCCTTTATCGGTAAAGGAGAAATCGTGTCCCTTACCACCACGGTCGGCATGATGCAGACCGATGATGACTGGGTCGAACAGGATAATGTCGGCCAGATTACCGTCGATGTTACCGAGCTGAAAGACGGACGGGACCGTCCGATGGTAACGATCATGGATGATTTCAAAAAGCTGTGCAATGATATCCCCGGCGCTGAAAATGTCGGGTTCCGCAAAGTTAACTCCGGCCCGCCCATGGGCAAACCGGTAGAATTCCGCCTCTCGGGTGATAATTACAACGATATGGCATCCATTGCCGACGATTTTAAAAATATCCTGAGTGAATATCCGGAACTCTACAATATCAAGGATAATTTCAACCCCGGCGCACCGGAAATTCATGTGGTACTCAACGAAGAACGGGCTGCTGAACTGGGACTCAGTACCGCGCAAATCGGCATGTATATCCGTAACTGTTTTGAAGGCGCTCTGGCGACAACCTACTATGACCGGGATGAAGAGATCGATGTTATTGTCAAGCTTGATAAAAAGGACCGGAATTCGATCGATGATGTTCTTCAGATGAAATTCCCTACTCCCGACGGCAGACTTATTCCCTTTTCAACCGTCTGCTCTATCGAGCGGAAAACCGGTATTTCCATTATCAAACGTCATGAACAGAAACGGGAAATCACGGTCACTGCCGCTGCAGACGACAAGAAGAATATCAAGACGATCAATGCCCGGGTAGAACAGGTATTCAATGAAAAGTTCAAGCAGTCCTATCCCGGCATTTCCCTGAAAATGGGCGGCGAATGGCAAGAATTCAAGGTGCTGCTCATGGATATTCTCAGACTGTTCTGGATCGGTCTGTTTCTTATCTATGTTATTTTAGGGACCCAGTTCAAATCCTTTATTCAGCCGGTAATTATCATGTTCACGATCCCCTTTGCCTTTGTGGGCTGCATTATGTTCCTCTTTTTCTCAGGCACCCCGATATCCGCCGTAGTGCTCTTTGCCGGTGTTGCTCTGGCTGGAATCAGTGTCAACGATTCGATCGTACTGATCAGCTTTATCAACAATCTGCGCAGCAAGGGCATAAGCATCGCCGACGCCGTTTCAGAAGGCGCCTCGGTCCGGCTCCGCCCGATCATACTGACCTCGGTGACAACGATCGCCGGACTGCTCCCCATGGCAATCGGCCTGGGTGGCCATTCCGCAACCTGGGGCCCCATGGCCGCAACGATCATTTTCGGCCTGTTTTTTTCCACGATCGGAACCCTGATTGTGATCCCCTGCGCGTACGGTATCCTGGATGATGCTACCTCATTTTTTCGGTTGAAGAAGAAATGAAAGCACTTTCGATACGCCGCCCCGCACGTCGACACTTCGACTCAGCGCGGCTCATGCTCAGGACAACGTAAGGAGAATGATTACGACAAATGTGAGAGAAAGAAATAAGGGGGGTTCCTGTTCGGTCTGTGCCCCCAAGTGTGGGGGCGGGCGAGGCCCGGGGGTTGGGCTCTCACAAAGAGCATTTTCCAAGCTGGGTTTGAGCATGGTCCCGACCGGGGGAGGGAATAGACCCCCAGGCCCTCCCACTCTCCTTTCCCCATTGAATAGTGTATTTTTATATGGTATAATTAAAATATTCGCAGCAGGATTCAAATAGCCGGGTAACAATATCCTAACAACGATTAATCATATTATTTTAGCACTTTAGCTGTAAGCCAAACTTCAATACTTCTTTTCAATGATCTTTTTAATCAGACCTTTCCAGACAATCCATTCATATTTTTTGTTTCTTTTATCCCCGAGGTAATGCAATGCCCAAAGGTAAAACCAAGTATTTTGTGCTTGATACGAATGTCATTCTCCATGACAGCTCATGTATCCATCAGTTTGAAGACAATGATATTGTTGTACCGATATGCGTAATCGAGGAGCTTGATAATTTCAAGCGGGGTAATGATGTTATTAACTTTCATGCCCGTGATTTTCTCCGCACGCTCGATTCACTGAGTGGTGACAAGCTTTTTGACGGCGGCGCGAAAATCGGTCCGCGGCTCGGGAAAATCCTGATCAAACTCGAAGACCTCTTTCATCCCGACCTTCAACTCAATTTCACCCAGGATAAAGCCGACCACCATATTTTAAATGCAGCCTACTGCTTAGCGAAAGAAAAAAGCGATAAGCCGGTAATTCTGGTCAGCAAAGATGTTAACCTTCGGATGAAAGCCAAATCGATCGGTATCGCCGCTCAGGATTATACGACCGACCATGTCCGCGACATTTCGACATTGTATACCGGACGGCGCATTGAAGAACATGTTGATGAAGCGTTGATTGACAAGATGTACCAGGAACCCTATAATGCCGAGGTTTCGGAATTCGCCTTGAAAAAGACGATGCTCGCCAATGAGTATGCAATCCTCCGCAACTCGAAAAAATCGGCCCTGGCAACCTATGATCCCCTTGTGCAAATAATCAAACGGGTTGACAAAACATCGGCCTACAGTATCAAACCCAAAAATGCCGAACAGACCTTTGCTCTTCATGCCCTGATGAACGAAGATGTTCGCCTGGTGAGTATTGCCGGCAAAGCCGGTACCGGTAAAACGCTTCTTGCCCTTGCCGCGGCACTCGAACAACGTAAACACTACCGCCAGATATTCATGGCCCGGCCGGTGGTCCCCCTGAGTAATAAAGATATCGGCTATCTTCCCGGAGATATCCGCTCAAAACTCGATCCCTATATGCAACCGCTGTTCGATAACTTAGGGGTAATCCAGAACCAATTTCCCGAAACCGATGCCAAACACACACGGATCAAAGAATTTCTGGAACAGGATAAACTGGTCATCGCCCCCCTCTCCTATATCCGTGGACGAAGTCTGGTGAATATTTTCTTTATTGTCGATGAAGCCCAGAACCTGACCCCCCATGAAGTGAAAACGATTATTACCCGGGCAGGCGAAGGCACCAAGATGGTGTTTACCGGCGATATTTTCCAGATCGATCACCCATACCTCGACAGCCATTCCAATGGCCTCAGCTACCTGATCGAAAAAATGCAGGGCCAGAATATCCATGCCCATATCACCCTGGAAAAAGGGGAACGGTCAAAACTGGCCGAGATCGCCAGCGATTTGTTGTAATAACAGAAGAGGGTCCTGATGATTCATGCTGAAGCGGGACAGGACCCGGTTGGGCCACTGCCCTCTGATCGTTTCTTGTTTCAGGAGAGAAACATTAACGGGTGGATTATATGGAAATGAAATTTTAATATTAAAAGGTATGTAAGGGCATTCCATGCCCTTAGACCCTGGTAGGAAAATGCTTTATTATATGCTATGCCGGTCTGCCGGCATAGAAAGAGAATGGATCAAAAGGCCTTTATCTGTAAACTACCACTTATAATAGTGTGCAAAAAAACGCATATGTTCTCTTCACTTTAACGAGAAAGTATTTACTACTAATAGTGGTGCTAAGTATTTTATAATAAGTTTATATAAATTTTCCACATGGGTTAAGTTAAAATAAGCCATTAACATACCCCTACCCTCTTCAATAATAATTGCCGGAGATTCATATTTGGATAATTATTTCTTAAAACCTATTAAAGGAATCATATTCAAACACAATTTTAAATTCCTTCTTCTATTACTGCTTTTTCAATCATTGTTATGGGTTAGCAGTGCTTATAAAGAGAAGGCCAGTGAAGATGCCATGTGGTTTGCAGAAGAAGCTTATTTTTTTGCGAACGATGGATATGTCCATTCAAATTTTTTCAAGGATTTTTATGGAAGAGGAGAAAAAGTAGTCAGCTTTCACCGACTTTTTGTTTATGCAAATGCAATGATAGTAAAATTATTTGGGTTTCATCTATGGACAATACGATTAAATTCATACATATCGGCGGTAATCATAATGGCAATTCTATTTGCTTTTGTCCTAAAAAAACATAGCATAGGCATTGCTGTATCCACGGTACTTTTCTGGTGGCTATGCATGGAGAATTTCTATGCTATGAAAATTGGAAGGCCCGAAATGATGCTGGCTTTGATGGGCTTAATAAGTTTTATTTTTCTGCATAAATTTTTTATATCTGATAAACTATGGGCAGCAGCACTCGCAGGCATATTCGCTGGGCTCTCAGCGTACGTTCATCTCAATGGCTTAATATTTATTTGCGCAGGAGGATGCCTTCTGCTTTTTCACAAAAAGCGATTCATTGCTATCAGTCTATATTCTCTTTGCATTTTTGCAGTGCTATCGCATTATGCATATGATGTATTTATTGATTGGGATCTATACAAATATCAGCTTAGTAGCCCCTTTTATGGTGATAAATCACATTTATCACTGATCAAATTAGCCATTAATTTTTTCAATGAGCAAAAGCGCTATTTCTGGGATGCAGGTTCTATAGCTGTATCAATCATATTGATCGTTTCATTAATTATTATCGTTTATATACGCAGCAAAAAACAATTATGCATAAGTTTTTCTGATAAAATATTATTTACCTACACCCTATTCATAATGCTTTTTGCCGGATTGCTTCTTCACGATAAAAGACCGCATTATGCAACCATACTCTATCCTTTTTTTGCATTAATGGTGGCAAAATCTATAAGTATATTCATTAAGAAAAACACAACTTTACCAAAATGGATAACAATATTGGCGGAAATTTCTATTTTGCTTTTTATCAGTGTTGGTTTTACGGGTGAAATACATCACATTGTTACAACAGAAAAACAAAACTTGGTAAGAGTTAATCAAAAAGCCGCACAATACATGCCGGAAGGATCATGCTGTGTTGCACCAATGAACTTTATATTTGAAGAAATTGCCGATTATACGATTGTTTCGTTACTATTAGCGAATTTTTATGTTGACAATAAACCTCATTTTCGCGGGTACAAAATAACTCCGGAAACGCTCTATGAATTTTGTAAAACCAGAAACATAGATTACGCTGTCGAAACAAAATACGCTGAAAAACATGACAGGTTACGATTTGAGAGCAAAGAAGATTTAGTGCCATTCTTCGATATTATCGTTATGAATGATGATTTTCATATTTTAAAAGTAAACAATAGTGCTCCGAATGCTTTTAATGATGAGTGTAACAAAATCTGGCTCAAGATCAACACTCCAACCAAGTCCATTTGGATCAGTCATTGATTCTAACGTTCTGCTTCTTAAATTATCGGCTGTGTAGCTTCCCTCAGGCAATGCCCCTTTACCCCAAGGACCAGAAATAGAAGGGTAATTTTGTCCTTGAAAGCTGAAATTTGTTCCATCAAAACTTGCCGTTCCATAGTTTGTGGCATTCCTGCTAACCGATAATGTCAAAGAACCTTGCAAAACCATATACATCTATTTTTCGTTTTGCTTTTCAAATAAAGTCTTCTTTAGCTCGTTAATATCAGCAATCAATTTTGCATATTCTTGTTTATAAAAGCTATAATCTTCATTACTCTCATTATCTTCCCAATTAACCATTTCATTTTCATTTACATAAAAAAGAATTTCCCTTGTTTTTTCAACTTTTGAATCAGGGATCGCAATCGGCATATCATAGATTTGGTCAACCTTCTTAATGAAAATAGCTTTACCTTTCTCAAAGTAATATTCTATTAATGTACGTCCCATATCATAGAAATATGTAACAGCTATTTTCATCAACTCATTCTCTGAATAATAACCCTTAACCCTTCCTCCCTCAGAAGATTTGCCGTAAATCATTGCATCAGTTATTTCCATTGAATCTTTAACGGAATCAATGCGGGTTATTTGCTTCTTTATGTTTTCGACTGCTTTGGTACTATCGGCTATACCATTCGTTGAAGGTGTCTTTTCTTTTTGATTTGCACAAGATAAAGTGGCAAAACATAAAATCATAGCAATAAAGTTCACAACTATCTTATTTGTGTTCATGGTCTTTTCCCCGATAAAAGGTCTTTAATGCTTAATCCGAACGGCATTTGAAAATGAACCATATCTCTTGAAGCCCAATCACCGCCCCATCCAAAGCCGTGTTTCATACCTAAAGCACCTATTTGGCTCCAATTTTGGTTCTTCCACAATGCCTTTTTATTACTAATCTGAACTAAATCAATAGCTAAACCATAGTTGTGATAACTATGTCCACCTTTTGCGGGGGTTTTTCCTGCATTGTATAAAGCGTTTTGTTGGTCTACTGAACGGTAACCGAAGTAAATCCGTAGATTCATACCTTGTTGTGCAGCATCATTTATAAAAGCTGTGGCAGGGGCTTGTACATTGGGGTGTAAACTAAGAATATTTTTATTAGTGGTTGCGTCCCAAGTGTTGGCTACACTG
>WJLZ01000043.1 GCA_014728215.1 Chitinivibrionales bacterium | reverse complement strand
GGTTTGCGGCATGCTGTGAAGAATTCGGGGTGGGGCGGTTTTCGGCTGACAAGATATTTCCAGATTTCCTATTTGATTTTTGCTTGCGGATTTGTATATTCTTTCCATCTATGAAAGACCTCCATGGGAAAATATATGTTATTGACAATAAAGGAAATCCAATTAAAGTTGAAATAGCCAGGGCTGCGCAAAAGAGATCAGCCAACTACAGGCACACGACAGCCAACGTGTGCCGGCCTTGACAGGCCCGCCACATTGGGCAAAATGGTTGTACGCAATTAGGGCGGTTTTTTAAGAAATGGAATGGCGCAGGTAGAAGGATGAAAAAGAAAAGAATGAAAGAAGAAATGAAGAAATTGGCAAGCGCAATTTTCCTTCTCGCAATTCAAGCCTCTGCGGGAATGAAGCCTCCTTGTGGCGACACACTTCCGATTATTTATTCCCCGGGTTATAACATTTCCGTACTTGGCATCGAAAACTTCCATCCTTTTGATACAAAGAAATACACGAGGATTTATAGAAGACTGAAAAAAGAAATGAAGCTTTGCTCGAAGCAATTTGATGAGCCTCGAATGGTCACAACTAAAGAGCTTCAACTCATACATTCAGAAGAGTATCTCGAGTCTCTCAGACGTTCGAAAGTAGTGGCACGCATAACAGGGATACCAGCCCTACGATTTTTGCCGCCTTTTGTACTTCGAGGTGGAATGTTAAAACCTAAGCTCCGTGCAACCGGCGGAACAATTTTAGGAACCGAATTGGCAATGAGGTATGGCTGGGCAATAAATTTATCGGGCGGGTATCATCATGCAAAGGCGGAAAAAGGTGAGGGGTTTTGCGTTTACGCGGAAGGAATAATCCAAAGAGATAACTATGTGCTCATGAAAGCAATAGAAGAACAAATCCCAATCCTGATGGTCCTTTCTGGAGGATACCATAAGAGGTCAGGAGAAATCATAGGCAAATCCATCATGAGATTTTTAAAGGGAAAAGAAGCGGCGCCAAAAATAAAGAATAAAGAACCGCTCAACGCTTCCCACTCAGCCCACGCATGCCGGCATTACCGGCATGAATATAATAGGCATTTTCCAAATGGGTTTTAAAGGGAATGGAATCCCCTTTCCTCATCTCATATCATATATCATATATCAGTCCGGTCAAATTATATTTTTACTCCACTGCGTTTCGCCAAAATTTACATAAACGCATTCCGTGAGTATCAATAAACCGGAACGAATTGATTAAAATGCGGCGGCATAAGGACATTGAACAAACACGATTCGGGCACGATAATTGCACAAATGTGACTTCCAATCCATTAGAAGTAAGCTGGTATACCGGGTTCCATGAAAGATTGCTATGAATGACAGGGACGAAGAAACCTTAGTCGACGCGAAAAGCAGTACTACGACCTTCGCAATCCGCTGCACACCATCGGTGTGTTTGCGGAGATTCTCGCGGAAGACTATGCCGAAATGCTTGATGATGATGGACGAGTCTGTCTGCGGCATATCAATGAAGGCGTCGAGAAAATGCGGCGGCTTATCAATGATATGCTCAACTTGTCTTGCGCCGGCAGGCAGGAGATGCACCGGGAGGAGGTCGACCTCAGCGCCCTCGTTCGCGACTACCTTCGGGAGCTGAAGAGCACGGCACCCGAGCGGCAGGCCGAGTTTATGGTTCAGGATAATATTCGCGCCACTGTCGATCCCCGGCTGATCCATCTGGCGGTGGAGAATCTGCTGCGCAATGCCTGGAAATTCACGGCCAAAAAAGAGGTTGCCCGTATAGAATTCGGCAGCATGGTGAGGGATAACCGGACTATCTATTTTATTCGTGATAACGGTGAGGGCTTCGACATGCAATATGCCCAGAAGATTTTCGAGCCGTTCAAGCGGGTGCATGCCGAGAAGGAGTTTGGGGGTACGGGAGTGGGGCTGTCGATCGTGCAGCGGGTTATCGGTCGTCATGGCGGCAAGGTATGGGCAGAGGGGGACGTCGGTAAAGGGGCGACATTCTATTTTTCACTATCATAAAAGAATAGAACACGAATGTTACGGATATTCACGGATTTTAGATTGATTGTTAAGGAAAAAAGAAGAAAAACAGGGACTGTTCATCGAAATAGCAGCATTAATATCTTAAATCAGATACTTTTCAGATCCGCGTCAACCCGTGTTCTATTTTGGACAAGACTGCTATTATATAACTAGCGCAAAGGAAATTACATTGACCAATCGCGACTTCAAAGAGATTCTTCGCACCATTCCCGGTGAAATGAGCAAGCGGATTGAATCCAAAGACTGGGCGCGGACATCACTTGGTCCGGTTGAAAGCTGGCCGCAATCGCTCAAGACAACGATAAGTCTCGTATTGGACAACCCGTTTCCAGCCATCTTCTATTGGGGCCCGAAGCTTGCCGGTATAATAAGCATTTTGTGCTGCGCTGTCCTGCTCCGGCACTTTTTGCCCTTCTTGTTGGACGGGTGCATGCTGCGGGTCTGCCTTCGCCGGTCGTCTCCGCATGTAAATATAATAAAAGTGTAAATATCACTATTCACCAGGCTGAGCTGCTGGTAGTTGGTTGGCTGCTGCTGGATATTATCAAATGCGAAATACACTCCCGGAATATACATGTTGTCTTTAGTCAATATCTGCGGCCTTCCGAGGATTGTATACATGCGTTTTTGATATGCCGCCTTTGGGGAGCAATCGATACCTGCTACAATTTTCGTTTGTTTTGACTGCCGGCTTATTCGCTTTGTGTTGCTGATATCGAATTGCTTGTTTCTTGTTGTAGTTCTTTTGACCGCATAGAGTGTTCCCTCCGATGGTGTCGGCAGATTCGATTCGGTTGGATCGCCGTAATCAAGAAAGGTGTAGACAACATCCTGCTCCGCGTATCGGGGGCCCTGTTTTTTATAATCCGTTGTGTTGTTGAACGGTAAATTATCCGGTCCGGGAGGCGTATGGCCATATGATGCACCGCCGGTTGAAAAAATATCCCATCCATGCCAGGTCGGCTGCAAAATCGTGTGCTGCTCGACCAGATTATGCCCATTGTCTTTGTTGTGAAAATTGACATCAACCTCGATGTGGCATTTGTAGAGCACCGTATATTCAGCTCCCTGCTGCACCGCCACATGCCGTATCCGCTTGACTGTATCCTGTACAATCAGACAATGGCTGCCCCGGATATCGAAGTAGCCGTTGCCGCTGCCGCCTTTATTGTAGGAACGGTCGATAAAATTGTTCCGTGATGTGAGATGGGTGCCCTGCAGATAGACCGGATCGGTACCGGATTCAAGGATGCGGCAATGATCGAGCCAGCAGTTGGTGCTGTTCGCAATGTACAGAAGACGTACATACAGATTGTCAACGCCATTCGGATCGTTCTCAAAACAGTCTCCGCACCAGCCGCCATCGGTCAGGTTATCCCGGTCAATGGGTTCGACACCATTGGCATCAAAGTAAAGCGTGAGATCCTCGATACCTGCGCCGCTGATATCTTTCATACTGACGGAATTTTTCTTTGACGAGGACGATGCGCGCAAACGGGAGATAATTCTGACCGTATTTCTGTCGGCGCCGCGCAGGATGACATCGGATTTCAGATCGATGCTGTTTTGTATCGGATAATCTCCCGCTTCGAGCAGAATGACGCCGCCGCCATCAGCGGCAACATCGTCGATTGCCGACTGGATGTTATCAGATAGATCAGTATCTCCGGCAATGGGTGTCAGGGTACGTTTGACCGGGGTACTGCCGTGAAGTGGGATACCGCCTTCGACACAGGCCTTGGCCCATTCAATCATGGCGGGAAACCGGTCGTCGTACCGGGATTCATCAAATACCCATCCCGGATCACCCGGCTGTGATTCCGCGGCAAAAATCCAGGTGCAAAAAATAAAAAGCAGCATTACCTGCAATGATAACTTGCATGTGCATCGACAGCCCGGATATGGCTTTTTTGGCCATGGTTTCCTTTCCCTACGGGCTATTGAGGCTGATGACCCAATAATGGAAAAAAAGAAAATCCGTTTTGAGATTGTACGTGGTGATCATAAAGCACATCACCTTAGCGAAGGGGAATGCAGTCTAATAGCCTTTTGCTATTTTATGGCAAAACTGCACGATAGCGAGACAAAGGGAGAAAAGCCAATAATCTGGATTGATGACCCGATATCAAGCTTAGACGTCAACCATGTGTTTTTCGTCTATGCTTTAATTAACACTGAAATTGTTGAACAGGATAGCTACGAACAGCTCTTTATTTCCACTTTCTTTTTGAGCAAATATACAAATGTTCTCCAATTATCAACGTCGATGACGATAATCATGGCATATTCTACAGTTTTGGCAATAATGCGAGGAAATTTCTTGTATTGGAACAACGCGGGTCGGACCACTGCAATGAAGCCTGTTATACAACTCCCCCCAATGCGCTTTGGCGCATAGCTATAATCAAGCCTATAATAAAACGCCTTTGGTGGGGGAAAGCTTTCCCCCTGGTCCAAGCCTCGCAGTGGCGAGTCTTGGACGCACCCCCTTCTGCGGGGGAGAGCCCCCGCAACGCCCCCCGGTGAGGAGAGGTACAACCCAGCTTTTAATTCCCCCGAATTATATAGAATTAAAAATCAAGAATATAAAAACCGGCTTGCCGGCTCTTCACCAATGGTGGGCACGAAGGGCGCTGCCGGTGTGCCGAGCCGTCGTTTTTGCCTCCAGACTGCCCAGGAGCATATCGAGGTGATTCGGCTCACAAACAAATTTTCCCGCCCAAAAGAAAATCCCCCCGCTATTTCCGGTTCCAGGTAGAACTGAACCGCAAAAACGATGACCTCGACGATGCGAGTGAGAAAAATATCAGGGTAATCGAGAAGTTGGCGAAAGGGCTCGTTGAGGAGAAGGATGGGGAGATTGATATTATTTGTGGGATGCTGTGAAGGATCCGGGGTTTTGCCGGTTTTCGGCTGACAAGCAATTTCAAGCAGATTTTGTTTGATTTTCGATTGCCGATTTATATATTCTTTCCATGGATAATAACGGTGATTTCTATTTATTAATAATTGAAAAGCGATGCCTCAAATGCATATGAATTTTATGTTCATCCATAGCGATTATCGTGTGCAACTGAAATCACGGAAATATGCATACTCTGTTCCCATAAGAATATATTCGGCACTTTGAGGCTACTATAAATGAAAGGGTATGGGGTTGCGCGGTATGTGGAGTTGTAGGCAATTGGGCACAGGCAAAACCAAAAGACAAAAAAGCGCGCCGTAAACCATAGAAAAAAATAATAAAGATGAATACCAGAATACTGGGAGTGAGACACGGCGAAACAAAATGGAATAAAGCAGGCATTCAGCAGGGGCACTTGAATAGGGATTTGACAGACGCTGGCGTATCACAGGCCAAAGCATTAGCCCAAGGTCTGAAAGCATATGAATTTGACGCACTTTACAGTAGTGATCTTGGTCTCGCTGTCGGAACTGCAGAAGAAATTTCTAAGGTAATTGGAAAAGAATTTAAGAGAGAAGAAAGATTGAGAGAAAGAAACCTGGGTTTAATGCAGGGGTTGAGTAAGGATGAATTTGCAGACAAATACCCGGAAGAATGGAAGAGATTCCAAAGCGGCGACCCTGAGTACCGCCTTCCTGATGGTGAATCAAGCATGGACAGATATGTTAGGGCCATAGAATGCATTGAAGAATTGGTAGAGAAAAATAAGGGAAAGACATTCCTGATTGTATCTCACGGCGGGATTGTAATGAGCCTTTTCTATAAAGCATTAAAAATCCCCATCGAAAAATATGGAAATGAAAGCATTATGAAAAGCTATAAATCTGATACAGATACTGGTGCTGTTCATTTGTTTAACATTTGGACATGGCAGGTCAGAAGTATTACCCTATTATGGTACTTCTATTCAATGAGGACTCCTATACAATAAGCTGCTGATTGACGGAGAAGATGTTTATGAAGGAAGAATGGGAATAATCTTGAATGCTAATGGCGAATTCATTAGGACTCCAAATACAAGTATTGTTATAGGAATTGAATATGCTTCAAAAGGTTATAAACAAGACATTCAAGGAGCAACAGGTACAGAGAGATTTGGGGCAATCACTGAATATCTTTCATTTCCAATCATGATTCGATTAGGCTATTTCCATCAAAACAGAATACATATTTTATTAATCGGTCCCAGAATTGATTACTTGATGAGGTCGCTTGCGAGCCCTTACAATACAGCCATTATTGATGACTTGAAGAGAACAATTTTAGGAATGCGGATTATATTGTCGGAAGAAATAGTTACTCAGAATCGTTTTAAGCGCTGAGTGATGTAATTGATTCCCTGGACATGTCTATATTCGATGATCGGTACCGGAATGATGAAACCGGAGCACCGGCATATGATCCACGGATCCTGTTAAAAATCATTCTTTTTGCGTATTTCAAAGGGGTGATTTATTCCCGCCGAATAGCGCAGCTCTGCAGTGAAAACGAAGACATGCCGGTTCTACGAACCTCAAGAGGGTTTTTCTCTTGCTTTTTTCTACAGACATACCGGCTCTATGAGCCTGAAAATACCGGCAAAATATCTCTTTTTGCACATAATAGTTTTTAAACTGTGTAGGTTTTAAAGGTGATGGAGATCCCCTTTCCAAATCTCATCTCCTATCATATCTCATCCATATAATCAGAAAAAAACCGACCGACCTTGGCCAGCAACTAACCTTGGCCGGGAACGAGGAGAATAACGGGAAGGTGGCCGAGGCGGCCGTCGTGGCTGCCAAGAAGACCGGGGAGAAACGATGAAGAGACTGATCTGTTTTTAGGTTCTTGAATGTGACAGCGGCAAAACAAGTATCTTATAATGCATTGGGCGCGTTGCTCGGGGACCGCATCAACAATGATTTTAGCGGGTGTATTTGAACGCGACATTTTACCGATTGATGTTCCAGAGATGAAGACCATAGCCAAATACATATCACGAAAAATCAAGGAAACGGGTCCTGGTCGGTATTCGGCGTTCCTTCAAAGTATCGGTGTAGCTGAGATGGTTGTTGAAGAAGCACAGAGAGTGGGGGAGACTCAATGAAAATTTTGCACTCATCAGACTGGCATTTAGGCCGATCCCTTTACGGGCGGAAGCGCTATGAGGAGTTTTCGGCTTTCCTGGACTGGCTGGCTCAAACCATTGAAGATGAACAGGTCGATGCCCTTCTTGTCGCCGGTGATGTGTTTGATACAAGCACCCCCAGCAACCGGGCACAGGGGCTCTACTATCGATTCCTCTCTCGGGTTGCTGCATCCTGTTGCCGTCATGTTGTGGTTATTGCCGGGAACCATGATTCACCGTCATTTTTGAATGCTCCCGGGGAACTCTTGCGGGCACTGAATGTGTATGTGATCGGCTCCATGACCGAGGCCTTACATGACGAGGTGATTGTTCTTCATACGGATGACACGCCGGAGGCTATCGTCTGTGCAGTGCCATATTTACGGGATAAGGATATCCGGACGGTCGAACCGGGAGAAACGATCGATGACAAAAACGCCAAGCTCGTTGAGGGGCTGAAAAACCACTACGCGAATGTTTGCGGTATTGCCGAACAGAAACGAACCGAATTCAAAAGCGCCGGGCATGATTGCGTTCCCATCGTTGCCATGGGGCACCTCTTTACGGCGGGCGGGAAGACCGCTGACGGTGATGGTGTTCGGGAACTTTATGTTGGATCGCTGGCGCATGTCGGCGAGGATGTTTTCCCTTTGTCAGTCGACTATCTCGCCCTCGGACATTTGCATGTTCCTCAGGCTGTCGGCAGCGCGGAACACATACGCTACTGTGGTTCGCCAATCCCAATGGGCTATGGTGAAGCGACGCAGGAAAAGAAGGTCATGCTCATTGGGTTCAACTGCACCACGCCAATTATCCAAGAGCTTCCTGTTCCGTGTTTTCAGCAGCTGGTCCGCATTGCAGGCTCTCTGGATGATATCCATGCAAAGCTGGAAGAACTGAAAATGGAAGAAAGCACGGCATGGCTTGAGATTGAATACACCGGTAGCGAGATCATCGGCAACCTGCGCGAGATGCTCGATGAAGCAATGGCTGGCTCTGCCATGGAAATCCGTCGGATAAAAAACCGGCGTATCATGGACCGGGTAATCAGTACGGTTGCGGAAGATGAAACCCTCGATGATCTGGATGCCGGAGATGTTTTTACCCGCTGTCTGGATGCCTTTGAGGTACCGGATGAAGACCGGGAGGAACTGACAGTCTCCTATAACGAAATAATCAAGTCTCTTGATGAAGACGACATAAACGCCGAATAGCGAGGCTGATTATGAAGATACTTGAACTCCGATTTAAGAACCTCAACTCCCTCTACGGTGAATGGGCCATAGATTTCACCATTCCCGAATATGTTTCCAACGGAATCTTTGCCCTGACCGGCCCGACCGGTGTGGGCAAATCCACCATATTGGATGCGATGTGTCTCGCCCTCTATGGGAAAACGCCGCGACTAGACAGAATCAATAAAAACGGCAATGAGATCATGTCCCGCCAGACCGGTGAGTGTTATGCCGAGGTATTATTTGAATCCCGGGCCGGCCGGTTCCGGTGTCATTGGGAACAGCGCCGCGCGCGGAAAAAGGCTGAAGGTAAGCTGCAGGATCAGGTGCACCAGATAGTGGATGCCGACACCGGGAAACCAATCGAAACAAAGAAGAGTCTTGTCGGTGGTGTTATTGAAGAAAAAACCGGGATGGATTTTGAGCGTTTCACTCGATCCATCCTGCTGGCTCAGGGCGGATTCGATACCTTCCTGAAGGCTGACGATGAGCAGAAGTCAAAAATACTTGAGCAGATTACCGGAACCGAGATTTATTCCGAAATTTCACGCCGTGTTCATGAACGCCGACGTGATGAGCAGGAAAAACTGAACCTGCTGCACGCCGAAACAGCCGGCATTGTGATTCTGGAGCCGGAACAGGAAAAAGAGATTCGGCACGACCTTGAGGCAAAGCAGAAACAGGAGACCGAGTTTGCCGGTAAGTCGATTGACACCGGTAAGGCCATCACATGGCTGACCACCATTGAAGATCTGAAAAAAGAAATTCACAGTCTTACGGGTGAAGCTGCAAAACTGCAGGTCGATACAGAAGCGTTCAAACCGGAACGAGTCAAACTTGAACGGGCCGTTAAAGCAGCGTCATTGGATGGAGCATACGCAACGCTCAAAGCCCTCCGTAAACAGCAGGCGGACGATCAGGCTGCATTGAAAACAGAGGAATCCGCACTTCCTGAACTGGAAATCTCTGCAAACGCACAAGCTGAAGCTTGCAAGGCCGCCGAGCAGCTCACCATCAAATCCAAAGAAAATCTGAAAGCGGCAGGCCCGCTGATTCGGAAAATCCGTTCGCTTGATCAAAAGATCGCGCAGCAGGTCAAGACCATTTCAGATGGCGCTGAGACCTGCACCAGGGAAGCTGCGAAGATCGAGAGGGACAAACAGGCACGGGTGAAGGAACAGGAAAAGCACACCGAGGCCGAAAAAACGCTGGAGACTGCAGAGCACTATCTCAAAGAGCATGCGCAGGATGAATGGTTGATCGGTGGCCTGACCGGTATTGAAGAACAGGTGGGCAACCTCCTCGCCGGACAACAAGAGATCGCTCAGAAAGAAACCGATCTCAAAAATGCTGATGCTGCCATGGCGGAAGCTTCAAAGACAGTGGAGGCAGCCACAAAGCAATGTTCTTTCCGCAAGCAGGAGCTGGATGAAGCCACAAAAAGTCTTCAGCATGCAAAAAAGGCCTTAAGCGAAATGTTGGGCGATAAATTGCTTCGGGAATATCGCACGGAGAAGGAAACCCTGTTTCGTGAAATATCATACATCAGAAAGATCGTGAAGCTTGAAGACCACCGGGCCAAGCTGGAAGATGGCAAACCGTGTCCGCTCTGCGGTTCGACCGAGCATCCTTTTGCCGAAGGAAATGTTCCGGTGCCCGATGAAATCGAGCATAAGATCGAGTCGCTGACCAAACTGATCACCAAGGCGGAAGATCAGGAAACCGCCATCAAAAAACTGGAACAAGCGGAAACCGCTTGCCGTAAAAACCTCAATGACAGCGAGAAGCTGGAAACCAATGCTGTCAATGACAGAAAGGCCGCTGAAAAAGGCCTCGTAGAAATGAAGGATGGCCTCACCAAACTTCGGACCAGCTTTGAAGAGCTTAAGCTGGCAGTATCAGGGAAACTTCAGCCACTCGGCATAAAGGAAATACCGGAATCAGAGGTCTCATTACTGCTCGAGTCTCTCAGAGCTCGGCTGAAGGCATGGCAGAAACAGCTGAAGCAAAAGACCGAAATCGAAAAACAGATCGCGGCCATCGATAGCGAGATAAAGCGTTTGGACGCTGTGATTGAAACTCAGGTCAAGGCCCTGACTGAAAAACTGGAAAATCTGGAGCGGCTGAAAAAGGAACATAGATCCGGAACTGATGAACGGAAGAAATTGTATGGCGACAAAAAGCCCGACGAAGAAGAAACCCGCCTGTACAAAGCCATTGCGGATGCCGAGGAAGCAGAAAAGAAAGCCGGAAGCCTGAATACCGAGCTACAGCAGAAACTGACATCGGCGAGGACACATAGTGAATCATTGAAAAAGCGTCTCGGGCAGCGAGAGCCGGAACTGAATAAAGCGGAAACTGCCTTTTCGGCGGCTCTGGTGCCGGCAGGTTTTGAAGATGAAAAATTTTTCCTTGAGGCCAGGCTGAACAATGAGGAAAGGGAAATCTTATCTTCGCGGGCAAAGGAGCTGGATGAGGCACAAACCGAGCTCAAGGCCAAACAGAAAGACCGGAAGAGGCGCCTGGCCACCGAGATCGCCAGGAATCTCACCGATAAAACGCGTGAGGAGCTGGAGCCGCAATTCAAAGAATATGAAAAATCCCTGAAAGAATCGCGCGACGCCATTGCCGGTCTCAAGCACAAGCTGCAGGAGAACACGGCAGCCAAAGAACGAATCAAGGAAAAGCAGTCGGCCATCGAAGCCCGGAAGAAAGAGTGTCATCGCTGGGAGAAACTGCATGGTCTTATCGGTTCAGCTGACGGGAAAAGATACCGCAACTTTGCTCAGGGCCTGACCTTTGAATTGATGGTTTCCCATGCTAACCGGCAGTTGGAAAAAATGACCGACCGCTATTTGCTTATCCGTGATGAACAGCAACCTCTGGAGCTGAATGTCATTGATAATTATCAGGCCGGTGAAATCAGATCTACCAAGAACCTCTCGGGCGGTGAAAGCTTTATCGTCAGCCTGACTCTGGCATTGGGGCTTTCAAAAATGGCCAGCCGAAAAGTCCGAGTGGACTCCCTGTTTCTCGATGAGGGCTTCGGAACCTTGGATGAAGAAGCACTGGAAACCGCTCTGGAAACATTGTCCGGCCTTCAGCAGGGCGGCAAGCTGATCGGAATCATCTCCCATGTATCTGCATTGAAGGAAAGAATCGGTACACAGATAACCATAACCCCTGTTTCCGGTGGCCGCAGTTCACTATCCGGTCCGGGCTGTATTAAAAGGAGCAGCTTTGACAGGTTGGAGAATGTCGTGTCTCGAGCTGAAGAAGAGGGGCATGTTTTTAAAGGCAAAAACAAATAGAAAAGTCGGCGCTAAGAATACAAAACCGGGGCTGGAAAGCGGAAGAAAAAAAATACCGCCGGGCAGAGGAAACACCTCTGCCCGGTTGCGGTATTACGCGAGGCTACTGACTATTTATTTTTTTTACTCTTGCTGTTGTCTAAAAGGGTTACGATCGATTCCGCTTCCAATTCGCGGTTGTTAAAGAGATCGTATTCGATATCACCCGACACGGTTACCCAGTCATTTTTCTCGATCTGCTGATAACCGGCATCGTCCAGGGGGTTATAGGGCATATTATCAGTATCAACAGTGACTTTTCTTTTGCCAACATCAATAGTGAATTCACGTCCACTCACCGATGTCACTTTCCCGGTAAGCTGGAGATCATAATCGGAATAGATGGGCGCGATATAAATATCCGCATCTTCCTCATCGGCCGCACTGGCATAAAAGAATGTGTTGAGATCATCGACATACACAGTCTGGGCTTCAATCGAGGTTGTTTCGTAGAGGTCATCATCGACACGGCCGTAGACGGTTACATCATCGCCGACGATCAATGCCTTCCCTTCTTCATACCAGTCCCAGTCATCCATTTCGACGGTTACGATGCCTTGACCATAATCAAGATCAAATGTGTTGTCGGTCGTGGCGACAATGGTACCCTCCAGGGATATCCAACTGTTGTTTGGTTTGGTATAGGGTGATTTTGCCATGATGCCTGCTGCTGTAAAGCCGATACATAGGAATACTGAAACAAGGTGTGTCAACTTCATAAAGACATCCTTTCCCGGTTAAGATGAATAGATATACAGATATTACTTTTGATTAACCTTAATCGTATTTTGCTGTTTTATACATACAAAACTTATGCCAATGTGGGTTCGGAGGGGGAATTCGGGTTATAAGCCATATCGGCGGGCTGATATTTTCAGAATTTATCGATAGCGATAATTTTTTTTGCATTTTTGGGAAAGAGCGCAGGAAAAATCCGGCTGCCGTCTTTTTTAAAATGCATGCCCGCCCTTATACTCCCGTGAAAATTATCGTATATTATAGCACTGCACCATTTTATTCATGTATCATGTATACAGTAGAAGGACGGGATCTATGGAGAAAAAGCGATATAAAACACACCGGGAGATGAAAGGATTGCTTCGATTTTCCAAAGAGACCATTTCCGCCTTTGGCATGGCGCTTATATTTATTGTATATGTCGTGCAGGCATTTCGTATTCCCTCGGGCTCCATGGAAGACAGCCTGCTTATCGGCGATCAGCTTCTGGGCCTGAAATTCGTTTATGGAGCGCCCGTGGTTCCTTTTACGCACTTGAAATTTCCCGGGGTGAAAGATCCCCGTCCGGGCGAAGTGGTCATTTTTAAAACTCCGGGCAACAACGGAAGAGCTTATATTAAGCGATGTGTGGCCGGGCCGGGGCAGATTATAGAAATCCGGGACCGTACGCTTATGGTCAATGGAAAAAAGATGGTGCTTCCTCCCCACGGAAAGCATATCATGAATGGACATCAGGGATTTGACGGCATAGAGCATTTTGCACCCTACCGGATTCCATCGAGCGGCGATACGATTCGATGCCGTAAATTGTCGATTCGAGATGCACTCTTTTTCAAGCATATCGTGCACCAGGAGCACCCTCGTTCGGAAGTGTCTTTACGACTGATTCTTACTGACGATGGAGATGTTGCCAACGATCGCAAGCTGCTGCTCGGTTTGAAAGGGCTTCTTACCCTTGATGAAGTCGCCGAATTTACGCGCCTGGATACGATAGACAATTGGGTCGTTCTTCAACAAGTAGCTCAACAGGTCCTTTTATCGCTGGAAATCGATCGGTCCGGAGTCGACCTCTTCGCGGAGGTGCTCCTGGAGGGTGAGCCGGTCGGTACGTATGTTGTTAAGAACGACAACTATTTCATGCTTGGCGACAACAGAGACAATTCTCTTGACTCCCGGTATTGGGGGGTGGTTAACAGGTCTTTTGTTAAGGCCCAGGCGCTTATGATCTATTTTTCGATGGACCCTCAGGTCCCTCTCTGGAACCTGGCGCGGAAAATACGCTGGAACCGGTTCGGCAAGCTCATTCGCAGCTGGGAAAGAGTCGCAGGGTGAGGTGCATATGAAAAAAGTCAGCCTTTTTGTCGATGTCCAGAATATCTATTATACCACAAAAGATTACTACCGCTGCAATTTCGATTATAATGCATTCTGGGCGAAAGCGACTTCAGGAAGAAATATTGTAAGAGCGATTGCCTACGCCATTCACCGGGGAGATGAAAAACAGCGGCAGTTTCAGAATATCCTGAAGGGAATCGGCTTTGACGTTAAATTGAAACCCTATATTCAGCGTATGGACGGTTCGGCAAAGGGTGACTGGGATGTCGGCATTACGCTCGATGTGATGGAATATGCAAAGCTCTCCGACGTCGTTGTGCTGGCGTCCGGGGATGGCGATTTCGATTTGCTGGTGCAAAAAATCCAAAAAGATTTTGGAGTCCGGGTTGAAGTATATGGCGTTCCTCATCTCACATCAAAATCCCTGATTAATTCGGCGTCATCGTTCATTCCAATCGCGGATGATTTGCTGCTCAAATAGCCGACGCTTCAGTAATACTCTCTCTGCAAACACTATCTGGCATTAAAATTGCTCAATATTAAAATCCATAAATTGAAAACAGAGCCTGAGAAGCAGATTACATTCGAGGATTTACTATGAGAAATAATGAGAGTATCAGACAAGAGATTGTTGCACTGCTCGATGGCGGTAATGCTCACATGACATTCGATGACGTTGTGGCAGAGTTTCCAATCCGGCTGATTAACACAAAGTCGCCTGATATTCCCTATGCGCCCTGGCATTTTCTGGAACATATGCGAATTGCGCAATGGGATATTCTGGAATTTATTCGCAACCCGTCTCATGTTTCTCCTTCCTACCCCGAAGGGTACCGGCCGAAAGCAAAGGAGCAGGCCGATAAAAACATGTGGCATTCTTCGGTTAATAAATTTCTCACCGATCTTAAGGACCTCATTGAACTTGCCGAAAATCCGGAGATCGAACTTTTTGCACCCTTACCCCATGCAAAAACCTACACCCTGTTCCGGGAGCTGCTCCTGGTTGCCGACCATAATGCATACCATATCGGGGAATTTGCTTTGGTGCGGCAGGTATTGAATGCCTGGCCGCCCCATATGCCCTATCTCACCGGCACTCCTGAACTATAAATTTCTTTGTAAGCCGGAATACACTATGAGCACCAAGAAGCCTGAACCGGATTTTACCATAGTTGACAATGTGTCGAGGATTCTGGATACCAAATATACCATACCGGGAACAAGGTTCACGTTCGGATTGGACCCTCTTATCGGCTTAATACCCTTTGCCGGTGATAGTGTTACCTTTTTGATATCCAGTGCTCTTGTGATAATGATGGTCCGGTATGGCGTGAGCGGCAATGTTGTCGTGAGGATGATTATCAATGTCCTTCTGGATACATTAATTGGAAGTATTCCGGTATTGGGTAATATTTTTGATTTCTTTTTCAAGGCAAACACGCGAAATGCCCGCCTTCTGAGGGAGCATTATGAAGAAGGAAGACATCAGGGAAGTGGAGTAAAAATTATTTTAATTTCTTCAGTGGTTCTGTCGATTTTATTTTTTTTAATAGTATACGCATTTACACACCTGATACTTTTACTGATTAGTCTTATCTAATTGGTATCAAATCAGATTATTGTAAGCGGCAGGTGGAAGGAATACCAGGGTGAGACGACGGCTTCGAGGAGTTGAGCACAGGGGGCAGTGGCATGGAGATCTTCAGGATGATTTACCGCTCGAGGCGCAACACGCAGCGAGGACAGCGGGGAGCAAGCCCGGACCGATACGCTCGGAATCCCTTGCCTCGGGGCAGCGGTGGAGTGTCGAGACCGAGCCCGATCTTGGCATCGGGATAATTACCGTCTTTGACCGTCGACGGGTAACATTGAGCTTCCGGGGCGGTGAGGTCAGCCGTATGTTTTCCCTGGAAACCGCGCCTCTCCATCGTTTTCGTCTTAAACCGGGCGACCGAATGACATTGCGTTCGGGAGAAGAGAAAAGGATCGAGGGCGTGGATGAAGTTGATAAGCTTCTCTACTATCGAACACGAGATGAGCGTTTTGCAGAGACCGAGATTTCGGATCATACTGTCCTGGCCACGCCGCTTCATCTGCTGCTCGCCGGAGCAAAGGCCGATTATAAAGCACTGATCCTTCGCCGGCGCAGTCTTGACATGAGAAATGCGATCATCCATTCGGCCGCCCGGGGCTTTACGGGAGGCCGAATCGATCTTATTCCTCATCAGATCGGTATCGCAGGTGAAGTATGCGCCCGTCCGGTGCGGCGTGTGCTTCTGGCCGATGAAGTCGGGTTGGGGAAAACAATCGAAGCCACCCTGATTCTTCACCGGCTTATCGTATCCGGCCAGGCAGGCCGTGCTCTGATTTTAGTACCCGAGTCTATGCTCCATGTCTGGTTTGTCGAGTTGCTGCGAAAATTCTCTCTTGCAGCAACTATCATCGATGAACTCTATTTCAGGCAGATTAATTTGCAGGAAACTGCAAATCCGTTCCTTAACGCTCCTTTTGTACTCAGCACGATTGAAATGCTCTCGGGCAACCGGTCCATATCGCAATTGGCTCTGGAGGCGGGATGGGATATGTGTATTATCGATGAAGCACATCATCTGGTTCACGGCTCTCCTGAATTTGCACTGGCCCGGGAATTCGCTCATCGATGTCGTGACATGCTCCTGCTTACGGCAACGCCTTTGCAGCATGGTGTCAAGAGCCATCAGGCGCGATTAGATCTCCTTGGCAAGAATCACCTGCTCTTTCGCACAACCCGTTCGACTGTCGGCGGATTTCCACCCCGTAAGGTGCACAGGGAAGGCCTTGCGGCATCCGAGAAGATCAGAAGGTGGGTACGGGCGGAATTCACCGCAGATTCAGCGCCCTCGCTGCAGGAAAAATATACTCTCGGTGAGGATCCCCGTGTTCCATATCTTGCCGCCTTACTCCGTGCACATCCAGATGAGAAATTCGTGGTTATCTGTCGAAGTAAAAATAAAGTAGCAGCGATAATCGATGCATTGAAACGCCATATTGCTGTCGATACGGCGGTTTTTCATGAAGAGCTTTCGATTATTCAGCGTGACCGCAATGCCGCCTGGTTTTCGGAGGATGACGGTGCGCGGTTGTTGCTCTGTTCGGAAATCGGGAGTGAAGGACGTAATTTACAATTTGTGAGCCATCTGGTGATGTTCGACCTTCCGGTAAGTCCCGGTTTGTTGGAGCAGCGTATCGGACGGCTCGATCGAATCGGACGTCGCCGGGAGATTAACATTCACGTACCGTATATAACCGGAACCCCCTATGAGATTCTTGCCCGGTGGTATGATGAAGGGCTTGAGATGCTTGAGAAAATCATGCCTGCGGCAGAAGAGGTTTACGACAGACTTGGTGAACGACTCCAGATGTTTCTTGCGGACGGTGAAGGGGGGAGGGAAGGACCGTTTGCACACCTTCTCGAGGATGCCCGGGCGTTATCACTACAATTGACCCGTGAAATGGACGCCGGCCGGAACAGATATATTAAACCTCATCCTTACCGGGCCGAAACCGCCATTTCGGTTATTGAAACGATACGGGATGAAGACTCCAGTGGTACTGTCGAGCAGTTTATGCTCGATCTTTTCGAGTTTCGGAATGTTTTTGCCGAAGCCATGGACAACAGATGTTACCGTTTGTGGGGTTCGGGTATTGAAGAAGAGCTTTTTGCCGGTATCAACGAATCGAGACCGGTGGTGACCTTCGACCGAACCTGCGCGTTGCGACGGGAAGATATCACCTTTCTCTCAATCGACCATCCTGCAGTATACGGCGGTATTGAGACATTGTTGAACAGTTCAACCGGCATGCATGCCTATGCATTCTGTGAAAGTGATGACCAGCCCGGCTTGATTTTCGATGCTGTTTTTCTTGCAACCGCCGCCAATTCTACCGATGAATTTGCCAACCCGCCGGTACCGATTCACATCGCAGTCGATCACACAGGGAAACGAGTCGATTCCATACCCGAAGAGCAGTTGAGAGAGACCGCGACGCTTCCGATTTTGAGTAACAGGCGTCTACGGGAAACAACCATCCCTGCAATGATGGATGCTGCATCCGAATTAGCAGGCCGTCGGGCCCGGGAGATCATGAGTGGAGGGGCAGCGCAACCTTTGGCGGGTGAGGGGACGGAGAATGCCTTGCGAAAAGAAGAGGATAGGGGGGCCGTCTCACAGGAAGCCTGTGAACCCCGTATCCGGGTGGATTCTCTCCGGCTCATCGTAAAAAACCCGGGCAACAGCGAATAAAAGCGGTGTATACACCTTATGATTATGATTGTTTAATAATCTCCTGCAGCATATGACGAGTCTCGTGAGGTGATTGGATCACATAATTCGCGTCTGTATGGCCGTGGCCGACCCGGATGGAAAAGGCGTTCCCCGGAAGGGTTGCAAAAATATCCTCATCCGATAAATCATTCCCCGCTGCTAAAATAAAATCATAGGAGCTTCGGGAAAGCCAGCGGGATACTGCACGGGCTTTACTGATAGCGCTTTCCTGCAACTCGACCGTTCTGGTATCTTCATAAACACGGACACTCAAGTGTTCATCAACACCAAGAAGAGATTCGCGCAATTCGGCAATCCGTACATTGGCCAGTTCCGGAGTACATCGATCATACTGCCAGAGGAGTGCATGGTATCGTTCGGTTATAAAGGAGCCGGGGGTGCGGTCGGTTTGAATTTCCAGAAGCGGCCGTACGGCATCTTTCCAGTCATTGTTCTGATGAGTAACAAGGGGCGCCCATGCTTTTCCTTTCCGGCGTATCCATGCACCCTGTTCCGCCACCAGATGGACTTCGAGCGAACCAAACCAGTCATCCATCGATCTCCTGTTGCTGCCGCTGACAATCACCACATCATTGCCGGTATCACGCACAAGCTCATCGAGCAGTTTATATAATCCCTCATCGGGAAGAGGCTGATCGGAGAATTCTACCAGCGTGCCGTTATAATCGAGAATAAACAGCCGATCCTGTGCATCGTGATACCGTTGTGAAAGAAGCTGTAAATCGGTATCGTCGATTTTATTCATCCACATTCTTTGACGGTGATCGATGACATGATCAAGTTTCTGGAGGAATTCCCCGGCCCACCGTTTAACATCGTAGCGTTCCAGCCGATGGTTAACTGCCCCGGCCCGACGCCGGCGTTCTTCGGGAGGCATGCTCAGTGCTCTGTGAAGGGCGTCGGCGATCTCACGCGTATTGTTCGGGTTGACAACCAGGGCTTCGTTAAATTCGCTCGCTGCTCCGGTTGTCTCGCTTATGACGGCTATTCCTCTATGATCCTGACGAGCCGCCATATACTCCTTGGCAACCAGATTCATGCCGTCACGCAACGGTGTTACCAGCAGAATGTCGGCACAATGATAAAGGGCGGTGAGTTCGAGGTATCCAAAGGATCGAAAAAAGTATTGTACAGGAGTCCAGCCAACTGTCCCGTGTTTGCCGTTTATCAAACTGACCAGCTGCTCGATCTGCTGTTTTATCTCCTGATAGGTATGCACCTGAATACGTGAGGGCGCTGCAATAAGGATAAGGGTGATCTTTTCTTTATACTGCGGATATTGCTCCAGAAATAACTGATATGCATGAAGACGGGAGGGGATTCCCTTGGTGTAATCGAGCCGGTCAACGGATAATATGATCCGTGTTTGAGCAAGTTTTTTGCGAAACAGTCCGATATTCTTTTGCACATCCGAATCATCTCCGGAACGGCGGTACCGGTCGAAATCGACACCCAGAGGAAATGCATCTGCTTTGGCATCCCGGTGATCGGTGGTGATCGAACTCAGTGAAACATCGAGAAAGAGAAGGCGCCGCACGCTGCTGAGGAAATGGCGGACATAATCGTAGGTATGAAATCCGATGAGATCCGCACCGAGTATGCCCTGAAGCAATTCTTTACGCCAGGGAAGGAGCCGGAAAATTTCAAAAGAGGGAAAGGGGATATGAAGAAAAAAACCGATTTTTGCGGCAGGAAAATTTTTGCGAATCATTCCTGGAAGCAACATAAGATGATAATCCTGGATCCAGATGATATCCGTATCACGAATTACCGGTTCGAGAGTATGCATAAATATTTCATTCACCTCCCAGTATCCATCCCAGTATTCTTCATCATACTCGGAAAGCAGCGGGAAATAATGGAACAGAGGCCATACCGTTTTATTACTGAATGAATTATAGAATACTTCAATCTGCCGCTGAGAAAGAAACAGGGGGATGCATTTATAATCGTGTCTGAGAATATCGGTAAGTTTTTCCCGGTCGTTAGTATCCAGCTCTTCATTAACCATCCCGCACCATCCAACCCATAGACTTCCTTCACTCTGATGTACCGATTGCATTGCGGTTGCCAGTCCGCCGATACTCCGGGAATAGGTGAATCCATCAGGACTTTTTTTGATCGTGACCGGCAGACGGTTTGAGACTATGATGATCCGTGCCATGACAGGTTAACTCCCCAAAAGGATCATTGTAAATAATTAACTACAATTTTATTACGAGCAAATTGTGCACCAACTGGTTTTAGGAGAAACACGTGATGTATCGGCTGGGTGAATCAGGCTGCCAGGTGATTTTTATCCGGCAGCGTGCCGGCTTCCCGGTGAAGCCGGATATCGTTGTCGCCTTTCCAGTAATATCGTTGACGAGTGAAGGGCATGGTAATCGTTGCCCGGAGATGATTATCTTGCGGTGCATGATAGGCGGGGACGCCGATAGTAATTGCCGATTGCGGTATATTCAGGTGAAGGGTGCGCCATAATGGGTCCCACCAGCGGAAAACGACCGAATAATTGCTGTTGGTTTCATCCTGATAGTTTGAGTGGTGAATTCCGTGCATCCGGGGGGTAACAATAAATACATTAAGAAACCGTTCCAGTCCGATCGGCAACCGGAAATTACTGTGATGAAACATTGTTGACATATTGAATATAAGTTCATAGAGGACAAAATCCAGCGCGGAAATCCCGATAAGGCCGATCTGGATAATCCTGAAACCCGAGGAGAGCGCTATTTCACCGGCGTGGAAACGGAAGGATGTGGTAATATCAAGGTCGGGGTCGATATGATGGACATTATGGAAACGCCAGAGGAAAGGTATCCGGTGATTTGCCCGATGCCACCAGTAGAACGTGGCGTCCATAAGAAGAAACGCGACAATGGTTTGCATTCCGAAAGGAAGTTTAACATATTGAAGAATCCCGAATTCCTCTTTCGCCGCTTTTGTCATCATCCATTCGGATACCGGTGTGACAAGAAGTGCGCTGGTAGTTAGTGTCAACCCGACAAGCACTGCGTTGACCGCCAGGCGGTGGCGAAAGGGTCTGGTTTTTGGCCGAAGGGGGATTTTTTCCTGGAGTGCAAAGAAACCTATCGCACTTATACCAAGGATGGTAAATGTAATAGTTGAGAGACTGGAAAAGATATCATTCATCAGTCACCAGACAGCGTATAGGTGACAACCAGTTGCGGTTTTTCATCATATGCCCATTCCGCGCTTGGCCAGGTCGATACGTACATACCATCAGCACGTTCACTTTCATGGCGAAGACGGAACTGAGGGGTGAATGCATTGGTTTCACCGGATTCGACCAGCCGCTGAAGCGCATCGGTAACATTATATAAATATAATTGCCGGAGTGTTAGAAAGGTATGAGAGGGGAGGGGGGAATGAAACCGAGAGCCGGAGGTAGAATAGGAGCTTAAGGGATTTGATTTTTATTTGATTCATGTCGTCTTGTGCTTGGTGCTTTAGATTCTTAAACTACTCCTCTACCTTTGTCCCTGTATTCGATTCCTGCATCCAAGATTCCCTGGATTTCGATGGATTTCAGATACGCTTATTTTCCATCATTTTCAACTACCAGCACACCTTTGCCAATCTTTGGGCGGAGGAGTGATGAACCCAAAACATTGACTTTTTGTCCCCGAACAGTGTAGATGCTCCGGTGAGCAGATGGTTGAATATTGCCGCTTTCCCAGAGGATACATTTGCTGATACCTACATTTGGGCGGCTTATCATATTCGCCGGCATTGTACTTGAGAATGCGGTGCGTGTTGTTGATGAAGATCCGGTCTCATACACATCCCAGCCATCGACGGTATACTCACCATCAACACCACAGGGGAAAAAGAGGTCCTCCAGCGGTCCCCGATGCGCGCCGGTATGGGGGTTTTCGAAGGATGCGGAGTCGCTTATGTTTACCAGAGTATTGTTTTCGATAACCGCATTGTAACTTGCGCTGTTGCGCATCAGGGGGCGAGAGGTGTGGTAACATTCGAATATATTGTCGACAATTTCGATTGTGCTGAAATCGGTTGATGTATTAAATCCGAAAAAACCCTCGGTACGAGGGGTGATAGTGGTAGTGGCTTTAACATGATTGTTGTGGAAAGAGATGTTATTGTCGACCACGCCGCTCCAGAAAACGCCTCGTCCGGGATTTTTGATCAGATTATCGTGGAATTCGGTCGGACCGGGTGAAGCTACATCTCCATGGTCGGTGATCAGATTACCGCCGTCGACACTCGTGTCAAAATCGAACAGGTTATGATCGATTTTCGCCCCATTGCGGGACCATTCCAGTGCATATGACCGTTGAAGCCAGTTGTGATGAATATGAAAGGTATAACCGCTGTCGGGAATATTTCCCCCTGCATGTTTGGGGATAGATATTGTGCCGGTAAAATGGTTATGATCGATTTCCACATTTGCATCGTGCTGGAAGGGAAATTCGAATGAGAACTGAACCCGGACATCATTATGATGAAAACGGCATCGGGTTCCCTTACGGCCTTTAAAGCCATAGAAATTGCGGGGCCAATCGGGAGATTTTGTAATTCGATTATTCCAGAATTCGGAATCGGTTGTCCAGGTAAGAAATAGCGCTCCACCCTCGGGGCCGAATTTTCCACCGGCATCAATGAACTCATTGTCATGTACTTTTGCGCTGTCCAGCCGGAAAGTACGGATACTGCTCCAGAGGAACTTTTTTACCATTAAATTGTACAGCTCAAGATGGTCACAGTTGTTGCCGTAGACTGCTCCATGGAGATTCGGGCCGGTGAGGGTCAGGTCCGAAACAGTAATGCCGGTTATTCTATCGCGTAAATTGATGAGATAGGCATTCTGGTTGACCGAAGTATGGTCGGTTGCATTATCGGGAAGGTCGGTAGTATCGGGTTTCCACGATGCTGCTGCGGTAATTATTGTCTTGTTTGCGCCGGCGCCCGAAATAGTCATGTTCGGTTGCGGGGTCAATGGAGCAGTAAGCTCGAACGTGCCGGCAGCGATCGTGACAACATCACCGTCGGAACCGTGGTTGACGGCATCGACGAGTTCCCCGACCGTGGTTATCATCGCGGCATTGATTTGCAGAAAGCCGCACAAAAGCAAGCCGATCGCTTCTGATTTTGCTGCACAAAAACGATGGTTCATCGATTCCCTCCTCTTTTGAATTGGATCCCGGATGTCTCAGGGGATGAGATTGATGCCGGCATGCCTGTAATGACAAGATAGTAAAAGGTGGGGAGTAAGGCAAGATAAAGTTTTTTGGGTTTGCGTATCAATGCCCGCATCTTTCTCATACTCGACAAACTTCACATGTGGCATAATATTTGATTCTTTATAGAGAGAAGTAACAAATACTCTATTTATAATGTTTAGAATGCGAAAGGAGGCCGATCATGGCTGGCAAAATATTAGTAACCGGTGCTACGGGAAGGCAAGGTGGCGCAGTCGCCCGTCATTTGTTGAAAGATGGCTGGGACCTTCGAGCGCTGACACGGTCGCCGGATAAGGACGAGGCTTTGGCGTTTCGTCAGAAAGGTGTTGAGATTGTGAAAGGAGATCTGGGCGATCCTCAGTCTGTACGCAAAGCCCTTGATGGGGTGTATGGGGTCTACAGTGTTCAACAGTTCTGGGAACACGGTTTTAATAAGGAGGTCCAACAGGGCAAGACGCTTGCCGATGAAGCGAAAAAGGTGGGTGTTGCACATTTTGTCTACAGCAGTGTGGGGAGTGCGTATCGTTCGACCGGTATTCCCCATTTCGAGAGTAAATGGAAAATCGAAGAGCATATCCGGTCGCTGGGATTACGCTACACCATTCTCAGGCCGGTGTTTTTTATGGAAAACTTTATGGCGTCCGATATGCTGTCTTCTATTCGTGAGGGGACATTAGCACTGGGGCTTGATCCCCAAAAACGGCTCCAGATGATCGCAGTCGATGATATCGGGGCATTTGCGGCCCTGGCATTTAAAAATCCCGATGAATATATCGGTAAGGAGATCGATATTGCCGGTGATGAGCTTACCGGACCTGATATTGCAAATGGATTTGCTCATATAATGCAAAAGGAGGTAAAATATCATCAGATACCGATCGAGGAGATACAGGCGTTCAGTGATGAATATGCGATCATGATGGAGTGGTTCAATGTCCGGGGCTACGAAGCCGATATTCCGGCGTTGAGGAAAACCTATCCTGAGCTGAAAACCTTTCGGAACTGGATTGAAATGCACTGGGCCACAATTGTGGGAGAGTCGGTGCGGGTCCGGATATAAAATGAAAGTCTTGATGGTTTTAACAATATTTCAGGGAACGTGAGAAATACATTTTTGGGACAATAGTGGTTGAGTAATAGTGCGCAGGAGTGGAGCTTCATCCATTATCCGGACGCAATGTGGAGAATGAAATTGCTGGATTACTATTGTCCTTGTTTTTGGCGACGGTGGAAGATTAGAGTACGCCAATCATTGATAAATTGCCCGGAGAAATTATCTTTATAGAAGGGCACGTTCTTTTATTCGGATAATATGGAGGGTATGATCAATGGTTGCATATCGATTCTGTGCCGTAATGATTATTCTGGCGGCTTGCTGTTTAATCGTGCACGCGGATCCAACCCGGCCCTGGACCGAAAGTTCCCCTTTTCCCTCATGGAAAGACACCCGGCCGCTTCGGACAATTACCCTGACCTTTGATGAGAATAAATCATCGACACAGAACGGCGCCGCGCTCGCCGAGGCGATTGATTCGCTTATTGCCGGTGACTGTCTGGAGATCGGTACCGGAACCTATTCGGTTAACAAATGGTGGAATGTCGTGCTGCACGGGACCTGGCAGAACCCGATCCGGATTGTTGCCGCCGAAGGTGCTGAACCGGTGATAACCCGGCCTGACGCCAATCAGAATGTCATGAATGTTGCCGCCCAAAGCGGTGATACCACCACGTTCGTCTGTTTCAGGGGGCTCGAATTCACCGGCGGGAGCTCAATGCTCCGTTTGTACCGGTGCGCCAATGTGTGGGTCGACAGTTGCGAGTTACACGACGGCGGCAATGTGGGGATTACGGCAAATTCCGCCAATACCGAGTACCTCTATCTGACGCGGAATCATGTTTACAATCCGGGACCGTCAAATGCGACCTCCGAGGGCATGTATCTGGGAGCAAACAACAGTGCCTATGTGATGCGCTATTCGGTAATTGCATTCAATACGATCCATGACTGCGGCGGTACGCAGGGCGATGGTATCGAAATCAAACAGGGGAGCTACAACAACTGGATTGTCGGCAATTATGTGTACGATACCAATTACCCCTGTATCATTGCTTACGGCACCGACGGCAAGGGTATCAATGTTATCGAAAACAACACGGTCCTCAGGAGCAACAGCAACACAATGCAGGTGCAGGGGGAAGCCATTGTCGGGAACAATCTGATTATTTCGGGCGGCGGCGATGCTTTCCATTGCCACGATCACCAGGGACAGACGACTAATTTGCAGGTGATACATAATACGATAGTCAATGATGGCCTTGCCTGCCGTCTCTCGAGCTGGAATGGGCGGGAAAACATGGTCTTTGCCAACAATGCGGTTTACAGTACCGGAACGGCATTGAATTTCCCCAACGGGTCTTCGGGGGTAACAATTGCCGGTAATGTAGTTTACGGCAGCGTATCGAAAGCAAGCGGGGGATATGAAGAGGGGACGGGTCTTCAGGATTTTATGGATATAACCTGGGACGGCACGCATTATGATGCACGACCGTCTTCGGGGTCGCCGCTTATCGGCGCGGCCGGTCCTTCGCATGCTGTCGCTACCGATCTGAATTTTTCTTCCCGCATCGCTCCTTTCGATGCCGGTGCTGTCGAATATGACGGGGCAACAGTGCTGCCTCCCGAACGGATGGGTGGTATTCGAAGTAACACACCGACCGGTTACACCTTACTTTATGTTAAAAACAATCATAAAAATCTGTATGTCCCTTCCGGTTATGACCTGCTTGGTCGAAATATTCTGCGGTCAAGTAGCCTGGTGCAGGGTGTATATATCACTCAACAGATCCGATAGGAGACGGTAACTATGCGTATGGTTATCTTGTGTACAAGTATAGTGTTCTTCTTTGCACAGGTCCGGGCAATACCCCCCGGCGGTGACAATGTGATTTCCACCGATATCAACAATTTTTCTCTGCAGGGTTCCGATGGTTCCATGCGGATCGTTTCGGTGAGCGGGCAGCCTTTTACCGAGGCGATTGAAGTTACGACGACGTCGAAACCGGCCAACGATTACCTCTTCCAGCTCAACACTCCCACAATAACCTCTGTGGCCGGAGATGATATTCTTCTGGGCATAGCTTATCTTCGCGCAATAGAATCATCGGTTGAGACCGGTGAAGTAAAGGTGGGATTCATTTTCGAAAAGGCCGGTACTCCCTACACTAAATCTGCGAGCATGCTGTTGCGGACCGGCAGTGACGAATGGAAAACCTGCTATATTCCCTTTCAATGCAGCGATAATTATGCGGCAGGTGATGCGCAGGTTAATCTGAAGTGCGGGTACGATCCCCAGACTGTTGAAATTGGTGGTGTAAAGGTGCTCAATTACAGAAAAACACTTGCGATCGACGATCTTCCGCGAACCCAAGTCACCTATCCCGGGATGGAGCCCGACGCTCCCTGGCGGGCTGAGGCTGAAGACAGAATTCGGCAATACCGTACAGGAATGCTGGATATACGGGTCAACGACGGTTCGGGGGATCCTGTTCCCGGCGCCCGGGTGGAGGTGGAAATGAAGCAGCATACGTTCGGTTTCGGTTCTGCGGTGGTGTGCGGAACGATTATGGACCCGAACTCGCAGAATGCCGCCACCTACCGTGAATGGATTGTCAAGCTTTTCAACAGGGTCGTTATCGAAAATGAACTCAAATGGAGCGACTGGGCGTGGGAAAACATGGGACAGCGTCAGCGTACCCTCGATGGGCTCGCTTGGCTTAACGAACAGGGTATCGATGTTCGCGGGCATTGTCTGATATGGCCTTCGTGGCGACACATGCCGTCGGATGCAGAGGCCCTGGCGGGCAATCCTGATGCTTTGCGCACACGAATCAACGAGCATATCACCGAAGAAGTTACTGTGTGCAAAGAGTATATCTCTGAATGGGACGTTATCAACGAGCCCTATACAAATCACGATGTCATGGATATTTTAGGCAACGATGAAATGGTTGAATGGTTCAAGCGTGCCGATAATGCCGCGCCTGAAACGCCGCTCTATATCAACGACTATGCGATTCTTTCGAGTGGCGGCGATAATACGGCTCATCAGGACCATTACTATAACACGATAAAATTCCTCAAAGACAATGGAGCGCCAATCGACGGTATTGGTTTGCAAAGCCATTTCGGCAGTGATCTGACCCCGCCCGCCCGTCTCTGGAGCGTGCTGCAGCGGTTCGATTCGCTCGGACTCTCCATGCAATCGACCGAATTTGATATCAATCTCACTGATGATTCACTGAAGGCACACTATCTGCGTGATTTCATGACTGTTTTATATAGTCATCCATCGATCACGGGCATTATCATGTGGGGATTCTGGGCAGGGCGGCACTGGCGGCCCGATGCCGCACTCTTTGACGAAGACTGGACCCTGCGTGAGCATGGTGAAGCCTGGATCGATCTCGTGAAAAACCAGTGGTGGACCGATACGGTCGGGACCACCGATTCGGAAGGGAAGCTCTCAGTGCGGTGCTATAACGGCACATACAAAATTAGTTGCACTCATGGCGATTTCAGCATGACGATCGATACGGTTATGACTGGCGGCGGTCTTTCTTTGCAGGTAAGCACCGCTGCTATTGGTGTGTCGTCGGCAATTCCCGAGAAGCTTGAATCCGGAGCCCCCGGCGTGATGAAGCTGCAATTGACGAAAGATTATTATACGCATGTACCGCATAGCGGTAACGGCACGGCGGCGGTTGTGCACGTGCAGGTGTTCGATCAGAAGGGGAGGGTTGTTTATCGACGGACGCTTGATTCTGTTCCCAATACGGGTTTGGAACTTGTATCGATGGCTCCAGGAGTTTACTTCTTAAGAATATATTCCGGCGGCCAAAATTTGTCTCGCAGGATTGTCGTTGGAGAATGACTGCAAATTCCCACAATCGGGCAGCGTTATTTCTGGGCGACAATTTTCTTCAGGTAGAAATCACCTCCGATATGCATACGCAGAATATATGCCCCTTGCGAAAGTAGAGAGAAATCAAACTGCAATTGCGCAGAGCTCGGCACCTGCCTGTTCCATATAATATCACCCTGCATACTTATAAGTTCTGCGAGTGCAGGCTGATTGCTATGGTTATGTATCAATAAAAATGATGGGGTAATTGTAAAGGGCGTAGTTTTTGAGATAAACGATAAACGCCGGCGGTCGATTGCCGAGGAGCCCTTGATAAGAAAATAACCGTCCGAAAATGCTTTTTTTATTTTATCATAGTCGGTTATTTTCAGTATGCAATACGTATCCTGCAATTGCACATTTCCGATAGCGGCAGGAACGTTCCATTGATAATTCTGCCAGGTCGAGTCGTATTCTTTTATCGAATTTTCGGTAATCTCTGCCCAGGTGCTGCCCGAATCGGGCGAGACCCACAGACGAGCATCATCAACAATGCCGACATTCGTTTTCCAGGTAATAGAGAGCGGATCATCAACAAGAAGCTGTTTGCCATCAAGTGACATGGTAAAAGCATACGCCTCGGCCATGTCGATAGAAAGACCGTTCAGGATCGGGTTGCCGTTTGCAGCCGTAAAGGCGAAATTCAGCAGGCGATCGGCTCCGCATGACGCCTGCATGGTGATATCATAAGGTTTGTAAATGCCAACCTCGCTGCTTACATCGATATAATCGCCGGTAATACTTTGGCCATCGATAAAGACTTTAAACCGACGGGCGCCCGGGTCGGCATTCGGGTTGAGTTCACAGAACATAAGCCGGATATCATAGGTGCATGCATGGGGGACACGTACCCGATAACCGAATTGCCGGTATCGCTGTACTTTATATACAGCATCGTTGGAGGTATTTACCACTTTATCACTCGATTTGGTTGAGCCCCCGGGCGTATAGCCATAATCGCTATTGTCAAACCAGGCTTTGTCTGCAAGGAAATCACCGGCATTATTTCCACCGATATTCACACTGAAAGGCAGCGAAACCGAAGGGATTGTTTTTGCGGCGGTTTTGAACACTGTACTTTGGTCCGATACATTCCCGGCGCCGTCTTTTGCAACGATCGTGATTATCAGACTGTCGCCGGGCTGCATGTTTGAATAAGTAAATTCCGGATTCGATACCGTTGCCAGAAATGCAGTGCCATTGTAAATATCATAACCTGTCACGCCGACATTATCCGAAGAGGCGTCCCAGGCGAGCGACACCGACGATATCGTGATACCGGGAGCCCTGATATTGACGGGTTGTGATGGTTTTTGAGTGTCGTTGGGGCAGTCTGTTTGCAACGTAAGCGGCTCGCTCTTATCTGAGGTGTTTCCCGAAAAATCCCGGGCGGCAACGGCGAATTCATAGGAGCTGCACTGCTGCAGATATTCTGCGGTATACGTGGTAGCGGCAGGACGGGCGACGAGTGTATTGTCAAGGAATACCAGGTATTCTTTGACGGCATCGTTGTCGGATGATGCATTCCATTGCAGGGTTATGCTCATGGGCGTTATGGTACCGCTCTGCAGTCCCGATGGTATTCCGGGGGG
>WJLZ01000042.1 GCA_014728215.1 Chitinivibrionales bacterium | reverse complement strand
TTTTCATGATAGAGCACACCATCACGACACCGTGTAAGATTAATGGCTTTATCATCATGAAACTGATAGATAACCACCGATTGTGCCTTGATGATGTTCGTAATATTGAGTACAACAAGCTCATGGATTGTTTTAATGGAGAAATCGAATGCGGTTACCATGGCATATACAGCTTCAAGGGCACGTTGACGGTGTGTGAAATTTTCTTCTGCTTCGTTTTTCTGTTCACTCACATGTTCAAGCGATACAATGGTATTCGCCAATTCGTTAGCCTGGATCTCAACTTTTGTCTCGAGTTCTTCTTTTGTTTTATGCACCTGAGTAACATCGGTGGTAATGCCGATCATACGTTCGGGACTCCCATCTATGGAATGCAACACCGCACCGATTTCCTGCATCCATCGTACAGTGCCGTCGGTATCAACTATTCGATGCTCGACCTTATACTCTTTTCCTGTGTTGATACTGGCATTCATGGCATCTGATACCATCGGTCTGTCCTCAGGGTGAACCAAGCTTAAGAATGAATCGTAGGTGCCCTCAAAAGCTCCTTTCTCCAGACCAAAAAGTGGTTCAATCTGTTCCGACCAGTGGATAACCCCTGATCCAATATGCCAATCCCAGGTGCCGATATTTGCCACACGCTGGGCGAGGGCATATCGTTGTTCACTGATTCTCAATGCCTCCTGCGCGGCCTTGGTTTCTGTAACATCCCTGCCGTAAATATTTACATACCCCTGATCGGAGAAGGGTACCACTGTCAGAGAACACCACCGGTCACTATACCGGATTTCCACCTCCTGCAGACTCCCCGATTCAATTGCCTGGAGCAAAGAACGGCAGTGCCTGCTTGTATTCAGCATGCCTCCTGCCTTACCCCCCCATTCCTCCAGCATGGGAACCGCGGCTGCATTAGCATAGGCTACAATGCCATTTTTGGTGATACGAATAACCGGATAAGGATTTTCCTCGGGGAATCTTGCAATAGACGCCACTTTCAGCTCTGCTTCTTTTCGCGCGGTTACATTATGCATTACCGAAAGTATGCCGATTGTTTTTTCCTCCTCGTTTTTAACGACACTTTTTACGGAATGCACATATATTTTTTTCCCATTTCTCTTGATATGAATTATTTCTCCCTCCCAGCGGCCTGAATCCTGAAGAGCTTGCTGCACGCAATCCTCATTATCGGGATATATCCAGTGATATTTGTAGAGCTCGGCCAGGTTTCTTCCAACGGCATCGCCGGGGTCCATATCATATTCTTCTCCGGCACGGTGATTCATATATGAAATAATCTGTTCGTTATCCACCAGTATCACTGCTTCTTCCACCTGCCTCAATACGTTTGCCTGAAATCTCAACCGCTCTTCAACAGCTTTACGTTCGGTGATGTCGACTATGTCGGCGATACTCCGGTAGGGCCTTCCCTTGCTGTTACAGATTATTGCACCGTAAATAGCTACCCAGATTTCTGCCCCGTCCTTTCGTATATACCGCCTTTCGGTATTCCACCGTTTTTTATCCGCCTTGAATTGCGGGCCGGTTTTTTTCTTGTTTTTTACGCGATCATCAGGATGGGCTAAATCGGCATAGGTCATGTTTTTCAGTTCCTCTTCACTGTAGCCGGTGATTTCACACAACCGGCGATTCACACGGATAAACCGGTCGGTCGCCAGATCGGCGTCAGCTTTACCAACGCCCGAAAGCTCAAACAGGCTCCTGAATTGCTCTTCACTTGCGTAGAGCTCATCATTCTTCGAGGTAAGGTCACGATACAGAATATTATAGGGCCGTTCGAGAGTTCCGGCAATGATAGCCCGATAGGTCAAATAAAATGCGACACCTTTAAAAAAAAACCCCCATAGCTCTACTAATCTATAGGTATTGGAGGCAAGGGTGAATGATAACTCCGCCAGGATCATAAGAACGATGGATGCCGCAATAAGCCGGAAAGTCATTACTTTGATCGATAAGCGGTATCGGTACAAGACAATCAGCGCACCGGCAAACAATCCCGGGATGACATACGCGGATATCTTTTTGAATAGCGTAAAGCCCGAAGGTTCGACAAATAATCGGGGTAAGAATTCCCCCCATATAATTGATACAATAAGCAGCAAACCTATTACCGGATAAAGATGCAGCGCGATACTGTTTTTAAGATTCCGCTTGAGGAAAAAGGGGGCAACAATCAAAGAGAAAGCGTGGAGAAAACGAGCAGCTAACCGAGACTGAATGGCTACACTCGTTTCATCCCCTCTAAATATATTTACTTCAGAAGATGCGAACATATACAGAATATCAAGTGTTCCCACAAAGAAATAAACAATCCCCAGATATAAGAGGAAACGGTTTTTTGAATATTCCCGGGTATGCCATGCGATCATGAACATGCCTAACGCTATGGCAATACAGAACGTTTCAGCCAGGCTGCCGGAAAGAATATTATTGTCCAGGCTTAAAAGAAAGAGGACAATCAGGACCCCAAGGCTCCAGGCGGCATACCGGAACGTTTTAGGTTGAATAAAACTCATTTGCTTCATGCAAACTCCCGAAAAAGATATTGAGAGAATTTTTATACAGGTACAGGCATATTTACGGTTCATCCATTTTGGCCCAGAAAAATAAATCATTCCCAGACAGTCCACCTGCCGGATAAAAAAGAGCGGTAAATAACCGGTTTGCCTTTCTTAATAATGAGAATTCATCTTTTGCAATACCGGAAATTCATTTATACATTCCCCAAAAAAAATGAAGGTCTTTTACCGTCACATGAAAAATGCGGTAATCCGTTCATTGGCATATTATTCGCTTAACTACGAAAATGAAATTGCTCAATGTGCATATCGAGGCCGGATAGAAAGTATCCGCAATAATGGAAGAAATGTACGACTTGAGGAAAGGAGTCGAGCTATGGCACTGGAAATATCGGATGTAATAGAATGTGATGTAGAAGAATGCGTTTTTAATACCGACAAAAAATGTCATACCATGGCGATCATGGTTGGCGGTCCCGATCCGCTGTGTGATACTTATATGAGCGGCAGCAAAAAGAGCGGTAGCGGCGATCTTTTTGCAAAAGTGGGTACATGTAAAATTGGACAATGTAAATACAATAGTGAATACGAATGTCAGGCCCACGGGATAACGGTAGTCCCCAAGGGCAGTAAAGCATTCTGTGGAACTTACGAATTATGAAAAAATACTTTTGTAAGAGAAATTGTTACATATATTTTTTCGTACATTTCTTTTCTTGTTAACTTACGTAAATATTGAAAACCTATTCCAACACCGCAAACTAACACCAATTATGCCAAAAACACAAGAACATCAACGGATTTATGCATTATCCTTAGAGGAAAGATATCGTATGCTCCAACGGCAGGAAAGTGAGCTTTGCTCTCTTGCTGCGGACAAAGGAATTTCTGGGAAAAGGCTTAATTCGCTGTTCAAAACTATTCACCTGAAAATTAACCGGGAACTGAAAATTATTAAAAATGATTGCAGCATATTATATGACAAACAACAATCGCAAACCGAAGCAACATACAACGAAATTATGGATCTTTTTCGAATTGCTATCAGACGAATCACTCACTCATAAAAAGGATATTCTCTCAAGCGGTATGCCGGCTGCAGGGGGATGTATAATAAAACTATTCATAATCGGAATGATCATTATAGCCTGTGGTGCACCGTTCCATGCTTCTTATTCCTCACCGGTTCATCTTGACCGGATAAAAATGCCTGAAGGATTTAAAATATCCCTCTATGCATCGAATATTCCCGATGCCCGCTCGATGGCCCGGGGCTCCGAAGGAACCCTTTTTGTCGGCAATCGACAGGCCGATAAGGTGTGGGCGGTTGTGGATTCGAATAACGACAATGTAGCCGATAAATCCGTAATTATTCTCCGGGGGCTCACCAGCCCGAATGGCGTGGCCTTTCTGGAAAATGACCTTTACGTTGCAGAACGATCCCGTATTCTGAAGTTTCCGGATATTGAATCCAGCATAGATCAACCGCCGGCGCCTGAGGTCATTTATGATGATTTACCAAAAAAGCGGGCGCACGGATGGAAATATATTGCATTCAGTCCCGACAATTATCTGTATGTTCCAGTTGGCGCTCCATGCAATGTATGCCTGCGCACCGACCCTCGGTTTGCTTCGATTACCCGCATGAAACCCGACGGTTCCGATTTCTCCGTGTATGCACAGGGGGTGCGTAATACGGTTGGATTCGACTGGCATCCCGAAACAGGGGTGCTCTGGTTTACTGATAACGGTCGGGATTGGATGGGAGACAATATTCCTCCCGATGAACTCAACCGTGCTCCTCATCCGGGAATGCATTTCGGTTTCCCCTTTTGCCATGGCGGTGATATCCCCGATCCGAAATACGGAAAAAAACGTCCGTGTACCGAGTTTACTCCTCCTGCGATAAAACTGGGACCACATGTGGCGGCACTGGGAATGAAATTCTACACGGGAACAATGTTCCCTTCCCCCTATCACAACCAGATATTCGTTGCCGAACACGGCTCATGGAACAGATCCAGCAAAATCGGCTATCGGATAACCCTTGTACGCATCGAAAACAGAGAAGCGGTCTCCTATGATGTATTTGCTGAAGGCTGGATGCAGAATGAAGTGGCGTGGGGAAGACCCGTGGATATTCTGGTTATGCCTGACGGTTCTTTGCTGGTATCGGATGATTATGCCGGGGTAATTTACCGTATCGAATACGCCCCTTCTTCTTGACAGGGCATATTCCTCACGTTAATTCGGGCTCATACGTTTACACATTGTGATTACTTTATCAAACCAGGAGCGATACATTTACTAACTGTATAAGTTCTCTTCAATTCGTATCGCTTCAACGGGACACAATTCAGCAACTTCTCGACAAAGGCCTTGGGCCTCCAATGGAACCGGGTCCTGTTTAACCACAGCAACACTCTCATTATCTATATCAAAAAGCTCCGGACATGCTATTGCACAGTCTTCACATCCAATGCATACGTCTCTATCGACAATCGCTCTCATACACACTCCTTTGTTACGAAATACAGTGGTGCCAATCAGTGAGATACCGAAGCCATGGCATCAATCTCACTGAGAAAATTGCGCAATTTTTCAAAATGATGTTCTCCTGTAACCTCATCGAATTTTCTGCCGATAATTCTCCATTCTTCGTCACTGAAGTACTTGTTTGCCAGATTGAACAAGGACTTTTCCTCGGATTCTTCATGCCTTTTAAACTGGTTTGCCAGGGCGGTAATATGAAATACCATTGCTCCGGCAAATTCCATAGAATCCCTGGTTGTTTTATTTAGTGTGGCGGCTTTTTTCAGTTCTTTAATCTTATCTCTTCGTGATTCATGCTCCATCTGCAGCTTATTGATCAACATCCGTTCATCATCGGCAAGCTGCTTTGATAAAAGAGCAGAAAAAAGAATGTTTTCTTCCTTTTCATGATGAAATTCATCGAACTGCACAAGAAAATCGCTGATCTTATTCATCAGCTCAATAACCGTCTCATCCTTTTCTCTTGCCGAATTAAGGCGTCTTTCCGCTACTGAAAACATTCGATTAATGTAGATGTGTTCGTTTTTAAGTATATCAAGAGGATGCATAATAAGTTCTTTCGAATAAAATGAACGAAATTCTGTCTTCTTTAATTACTGCAATTTTAGTGCCAAACAGACAATGGATGGCATTATTTTTGCGATAATATATCCATGAAATTTAAACGTTGTTGGGTCACCTTATAATAAAGGAGGTAATATGGTTAAGAAGTATAATCTTCTTACATCAATAGCTATTTATTTGACAATCGCAACAGTTCAACCTCTTATGGGGCAAACCGCAGATATTCCAGACAATGAAATAACCGCGGCGGTCAATAATCATTTGCTGGTAGATGAAACCGTTTCCTTTCATATGGTGCAGGTTACTACCAATGAAGGTATTGTTATTTTATCGGGAACAGTAAGCCATCTTCTCGCCCGTGATCGTGCAGCCCGAATTGCCGAATCGATCAAAGGAGTACGCTCTGTAGTAAATAACCTTGAAATATCCCCTGTTCAAAGAAGCGATATGGAGATACGCACCGATGTACTCACCGCTCTGGCGGTGGATCCTGCTACCGAGCTGTATGATGTGACGGCTGCTGCGCATAATGGGGTGGTCGAACTGAATGGTACGGTGCAATCATGGGCCGAGAAACGACTATGTGAGAATGTTGCAAAATCGGTCAAAGGGATTCAAAAGATTCAGAATAATATTACAGTCAATTTTAAAGGAGAAAGGCCGGAATCGGAAATCAAAGCGGAAATACAACGGCGGCTTCGGTTAGACCCCTATATTCCCCATCAACTTCTGGACATCCGTGTCGAAGGTGGGATCGTTACCCTTGAAGGTGCTGTTGGAAGTGCCGTTGAGAAAACATATACGCGCAATAATTGTCTGGTAGCCGGTGTCGAGGGTGTTGATGTCAGTGATGTCAAAGTGACCCCCCGGGCCTTGGAAGAGATGGAAAAACGAAGTAAGTACGTGCTGAAATCTGATGAAAAAATCAGGGAAGCCGTGAATGATGCGCTGTTATGGGATCCCCGAACCATTTCTTTTGATATCGATGTGACTGTCAGTAATTCTATCGTAACACTGGCCGGTGAAGTCGACAATCTGCAGGCGAAACGAGCGGCAGCACATGATGCCCGCAATACAATTGGAGTCATTCGGGTAAATAATCTCATAAAGGTTTCTCCTCCGAAAGTAACCGACAGAGAAATCGAAAGTAATGTGCAGAGCGCACTCCTGTGGGATCCGGTGGTGGAACGTCATGAAATCGATGCGGTGGTGAGAAATAAAAAGGTATTTCTTTATGGCGCAGTCGACAGCTATTTTGAGAAAAACCGCGCCGAAGATGTTGCATCACGAATAAAGGGTGTGGCGGAAGTCGATAATTTTCTGACAGTAAACATAGTTTCGGCGCCACCCACTGATCAGGAAATCAAAAGCAATATCGAAAACCAATTGCGCTGGAACCCCTATATCGAAAAAAATGAAATCGATGTTGAAGTCCAGAACGGTGTTGCCACTTTAAAAGGAAAAGTAGACACCTATTTCGAACGGGATGAAGCTATACGGGAGGCGTTCGAAGGTGGAGCCGATTCGGTGAAAAGCAAACTGAAAGTTAAGGACTCCAGGGATAATAATGATGAGGAAGAATACCGGAAAGAAGATGAGTATTTTCCGCTCTATTATTATTACATGAATTAAGTGCTGCAAAGAAAACCAAAACAATAAAAAAGGCCCTGCATAAAGCAGGGCTTTTTTATTGCCGTTTATCAGCATAATCAATTATATGTTTTTTAGGCCTGAGAGGACTGTAATTCGGCTTTTGCCTTATCTCCCAATATAAATGCGTATGCTATTGACACAACACCCAAAAGACCGGCAACACCCCGTATCCCCTGCCACATGGCCCACTGTTTGCGAATATCGACAATTTCGGGAAATTCCTTGACGCTTGTTGCCGAATGAATTTGTAAATCCATCGGATTTATTTTAAAAATCCATACACTCGCCATGATCGCAATAGCAACTAAAGAAACGACAAAAAACGGTCTCCGCGGTGATTTTGCCGGTGTAATCGCCAGTAAAACCAGCAACATAATAAAGGCGCCAAACTGAAAACCACCGGTAACGACACCATAGTTTTCGTAGAATTTTTGCTGAACATTCAGAAAAGCCTGGGGAGTGAGCGCTGCCTTGCCCGAAAAATGAATTATATGCGACAGGGCTATTCCGGCGGCAACCATAACCAGAACCAGCGAAATGATATACATGACTCTTTTTTTCACTTTCAACCACCTCTCAACAATAAATTTTTCACCTTACTCAAGACACTCGAAATTTTCCTGTGGCCTTGTGTCTCAAATGGAAATAATAGTACATCGGTTAATAATCAGGGAATAAAGAATTCGCCTTTTTTATCATTAAGGCGCCAATTAAATTTTATGTATTTGATATCAAATTCATTTTCTGTAAGAAACTTCTTGTCTTCATCAAGAAGAAACGGAAAAAAGAAGTTCACCACGGCACGTTGATCAGGTTCGTGTTTTTTGAATTTTTCATCGGTTCCATACTCCGGAATGAAGTCTTCTCCATGCCATGCAAAAAGTTCGGATATATAGAGCTTATTCTTTTCTTTATCGATCCGGAACATTGTTGAATCGGCAACGACCTCTCTGGCGGCAAATCTGAGCATGGCATCAAGTTCCTCTCCCTCGTAGGGCCTTCCAGGTAAGGATGGAGATCCCTGGGCACCATAGGCCAGAGCGCAATGTACCCGAGGTTCGTTGAACTCCTTGATGAGAATTTCATCCCTGATATCTTCTAACGTAACCTGCTCCCCTAAAACGGTAAATTTAATCTTATTAAATGCGCCGTTGATCTGTAAAATGCTGTTATCGGGGTAGATAAGCGATTTAAAAAATCCACCGTCAATAGGATAGTTATCTACAATAATCTTTATGCATAAAGCATTAAATGTATTGATATAAAAAGCAACCTTCTCGTCTCTGCTCCAGGAACGGTACCGTTCTTTGCTTATTTTTGCGATATCTCTTACATACGTATTGAGTTGTGCGGGATTCTTTTTAAGCCACTCATAATCGACCTTTCCTTTTACCCCGGTTGCTGCATAAAAAACCGCAGAATATTTGCTGTAATCGAGGGGTTTAGCTGCATACGCAAAATGAGAAAGAAAAAAAACACCGGTGAGCACAAAAAGAAAATATCGCCGGATCATTTTATGAATAGTGGTTGTTTTCATACTAATCACTCCCTGTTCTTATTAAATACCAGATATAACGCCATTATGACCGGTAAAAAACGCAATTATAGTGCCATGTTGATACTTTAACATAAAATTACTTAATGAAAAATTTTTTCTCAATTTTGCAAAACACTTTGTTAATTCTGAGAAAATTCACCTGTTTTTCTTCTCTATAGGACATGGCACAGAGTTTGTTTATTATATATATCAATATTATTGGTATTCTAAATTAATCCGGAAAGCGAGGACTATTATGTTGAGAAGCGCTAAAGAAACCAAAGGATATACGATAAAGGCTGCCGACGGTACCATTGGAGACGTATCGGAATATTTATTTGACGATATCTATTGGACAGTCCGGTATCTGGTAGCTGATGTTGGAGATTGGCTTGTTCATAAGCATGTCCTCATTTCACCATCTGCTTTATTGGAACCCACAGAAAAGGAATTTCCTGTAAATCTGACTGTTGAGCAGGTTAAAAAAAGCCCCAGAATCGATGCGGCCAAACCGGTATCACGAAAAGAAGAAGAGAAATTGCGAATGCATTATGGGTGGCCGATGTACTGGGAACCGACCGGCATGGCAGGTCCGATGCCCGCTCCGATTCCCATTGCCGATATTGAACAGGAGAGGCATGAAAGGGAAAAAGGAGAAAAATCTGAAAATGATTCGCACTTAAGAAGTTTAAATGAAATTATGGGGTATCATATCCATGCCACCGATAACGAAATAGGGCACATCGATGATATCATTTTCGACAGCAAATCCTGGCAGTTCAGATATCTTGTTGTTGATACGAAAAACTGGCTCCCCGGGAAAAAAGTCCTCATATCACCGGAATGGGCAAACAAAATCAGCTGGTTTGAAAAAATGCTGTACGTAAATGTTACGAAGGAGCAGATTGAAAAAAGCCCCGAATATGATCCTTCCACTCCGGTGAACAGAGAATATGAAGAAATTTTATATGATTTCTATGGAAGACCCAAGTATTGGAAACAGTAACCGGTGGGTGGGATATTTTGATAAACATAACAAATGAAAATGAAGCAGATAGATACAAATAGTATATCAATAAGTAAGGTTAAACCATGAAAACAATTATTGGACCCTTAGATTTTTCTTCGACCACTCAGAAGCAGCTTGATATTATTGAACAAATGGCACTTGCTTTTAAGAGCAAAGTATTTCTCATGCATATCGAGAATCTGAGCAAAGAACCTGCCGATTTTAGTGCTGGTCCTGACACAGTCAGGAAAAGAGCAGCGCGAGAAATCAGTGATAAATGTCATGAGATTCATAAAAAAGGCGAAGTTTTACAGGCTAAAGGAATCGATGTTACATCCTTGCTTATCGAGGGTGATATTGCTGAGACAATCTTAGATCATGCGGCAAAAAAAGACGCCGATATGATAATCGTGGGAACGCACCGGAAAAACATTGTGAGTAAAGCGTTGTTGGGGAGTATCAGTGAGAAAGTGTTGAATGGATCTTCCTGTCCGGTTTTGCTTATTAAACCATGATTATATGAGAAATGATGAGGGGCGGGTTATATGCTCATACTCATAATCATCGATTACGAGTATGAGCATATAACCCGCCCCTTCCATGGAAGCATTCAAGACAACCTCACAGCATATCCAGCGCGAGTTCTTTTCCGACCTTATTTTTCTGTACCGCCATATTTTCCAGTACCGCTTCCAGTTCGGCCACATGACGATTGTCATCTTCAGCCGCTTTCTTGAATATCTCTTTAACCGATTTGTCGGTAGTTTGTACCGCTAAGACGCGATATATTTCTGCAGCCTCTTTTTCGGCCTCATATGCAAACCGTACTGCCTTTTCCAGTTTCTCTCCGTCAACAGGAGAATCGGGAATCGGTATTTTAAAGGGATGATTGAAAAATGGCATGAGACCTCCTTTGAACTTCGGTAAAAACATTATTTAACTGCTTAAAAAGCAACAACTATGCCATTTAAGCATGCCCCCGCATAGTGCAGGGGCATGAAGAAATGAGTTATATGCTGAAACTAAACATCATATCAGTTCATGGAGCGGCGAATTATTCAAACCATATCGGGTCCCGATAGTGAAAAACCATGTAATCGGGAATTCCATTGAATTCTAGTCGTGTTTTGACCATTTTTGCGCCGGCGTCAAAAGCATTATCGACAATCGCATAGAGTTCTCTTTTGGATTCAATATCTCCGGTTACCGTTGCAACGCCGTCCATGGCCTCTACTTTCAGATCTTCTTCATCGACAAACCAGTTAAATCTGAACTCCTGTTGAATATTCGACTCAAGTACATCGTCGTTAATATACACCCACGGTTTTTCTCTTACGGCGATAAGATTTTCGATATTCACGACACCGGGTATCCGGGAAACGATTTCCTCCGCATGCATCTTTTCATACCTGCTGTCAACCTTCCCTTCAAGATAGGCTTTTGCATTACGAAGAGTCACCGATATTTCATGGCGTTCGACGACCGGATCCCATTTAAGAATGTACTCGGCATTTTCCTCGATTTCACTGCTGCTGAGCAGTTTTTCGGGGCGTACTCTCAGGCGATTAATCACCCGGTAAACTCCCACCACATTCAGCGCATCCTGACGAGCCCTCAGTGCGGAATTGAGATTATCGACCACACCATCAAGAATGATGGTAGAACCATCCACGGACACATCAATATCGTAATCTGATACTCGCGGGTCATGATTTAAGATCGCCTCGACATGACCGGCTAAATCATCTTCGGGCTTCACAACCAATTTGCCTTTACGGCGCAACGGATCGTTCGCCCACAGTTTAACGACCAGCTTCCTGTCATCGATGGTCTTAACACCGAGTATGGCCGCATCGTTATAGGCGAACCCCTTTTCCGCAAGACTTCCTACCGTTCCGGATAAGACCACTTCGCCGTCATCAACCTTTACATCGATCATTTCTTCGTACACATAGGGATCCAATTCAAGTTTCCGAACTATTTCAGCCTTTATATCCTTATCGGAGCGTTTTTCTGTGGGAACTACGTCGATATTATTTTCGACTGCAACAACACCGGTTACACTCTTTGCAGCTTTTTCGGCGATTTTCCTCTCTGCAAGTGACTGGACAGTGCCGTCGAGAAATACTTTTCCTGTGTCGACACTCACCGTTATCTCATACGACTCGGTAGCCTTATCGAAGAGGAGAACGGCATTGACATTATTTCTGATTGCGATATCGCTGCGATAAACAGGATTGACCGTTATCGTGTTAATAACCCCTTTTACTCCCTTGATACTTCGAGCAAGCTTTGCTGCCCGTTCTTTGGCAAGGATATTATCAACGGTCCCCGACAGGGTCACATATCCATCACTGGTTTCCACATCAATCAGATGGGCCGCAACGGCATTATCGGTTGAAAGATCGGTTTCTACCGCCAGGGTAATATTTTGATCCGTGACTTCCAAGGTTTCTTTTTGCGCCCAGACCGCACAAAGACCTGCAATACTCAAGAGTAAAAACAATATTTTTATTCTCTTAAAGATCCGGTGGTATGTTTTTGCCATTCTCATATGACGGCTCCTTTCATATCAGGGTTCCACATAACCCTGGTGACCATAAAAACGTTCAACATTCATTTTTAGCCCAAGGCTTTTAACTTTTAAATCTGTTTTGACTGCTTTTGCTCCGCTTTTAAACGCACTTTTTAAAACTGCATCGTATTCATTCCATGTGTCAACAGTGCCTTCATATTTCACGACACCATCGGTGACCGAAACAGTAACATCATTCTGGTCTACCGTTGGATTCCATTGAAGCTGCTGTTTGATATCGCTTTCGATTGAAACATCGCTTTTGTGGGGCCAGGGTTTATCGTGCACCCGTAAATGGTTTTTGATCGCCGTAACCCCGTCGACACGAGACACCAGCTCGGCAGCGTGCTCTTTCAGAAATTGATTATCCACTCTCCCATAGAGATATACTTTGCTGTGTTCAACCCATATTGAGACATTAAAACGCTCCAGATAGGGATCCCACTTCAGGATGTTTGCTACATCTTTTTCGATTGCCCAATCGCTTTTAGTAAGTTCCCGCTCAACTTTGATTCCATTGATAACGTTATCGACACCGACGATATTTTCGGCATCGGATTGGGCCGAATGCTTTGCTTTGAGATTATCCACACGACCTGTCAAAACCACCGCACCATTGGTAACAGAGAGTTCGATATCGAAAGGTTGTATCCGTGGATCATAGCGCAAAACATCAAAAACTGCATTCTTTATTTGTTTGTCCGAGAGTGAGAGTTTTTCCTGCCGTCGAAGCCAGTCATCGGCCCATTCTTTAACTTCAAGACCGCTGGTATCCATACCCCTGACACCATTAACATTTGCCTTATTCATAATTGCCTTGATTTCGGGAATACTCCC
>WJLZ01000041.1 GCA_014728215.1 Chitinivibrionales bacterium | reverse complement strand
TGGAGCGAGATGAGGCGACGGACACCCAACTCGTACAGCTCCCTTAAATCCGACAAAGCGTATTCATCATTCAGATACATCGCTCCCCCGGGCAACGCTGAACCGGCAAGCGTATCGGGGATTATCCAGGAAAAATTCTTTAGTGCCATGGGTATATAGTACTTTTCGTTATCAAATGATAATGATTGTCCCCTCAATAAAACATCCTTACAAAATAACCTATTTCCCGCTATCCATACCATATCATTTCATCACCCGATGGAAATGAAATATTTTATGGCTTAATTTGAATATTGCCGAATCCATAAACGTAGTATAGAATCCAATTTCTATAATGAATTACAATATTATATTTCTGTCTCTGATACCGATTATTTCCGGTCTGATCGGCTGGCTTACTAATTATATTGCGGTTAAGATGATTTTCAGGCCCCGAAAGCCGGTAACGATACTGGGAATCAGATTTCAGGGATTAATTCCAAAGCGTAAATCCGAGCTTGCACGAAAAATTGGTGAGACGGTAGAAAAAGAACTGATTTCTCATCGTGATATAAAAAAAGCCATGCAGACGCCGGCGTTTCATGACGCCATGGTCTCGATCCTGGGTGGGAAGATCGATGAGTTGTTTCAAAAGCTCCTGGGGACAAGCGCGCTTACCGAGCTTTTTCTTTCCGGAGATGTTGTACGGCAGATAAAAACCCGGCTGATGGAAGAACTCGAGCCTTTCCTTCCGAGTGCCCTGGATATGCTTTTAAAGAAAGTGGAATCGCATCTTGATTTCAAAAAAATCGTGCAGGAAAAAATTGAAGGCTTTGACATGAGCAGACTGGAAAACATAGTTTATGCCATTGCCTCCCGGGAACTGAAAGCCATTGAGATCTTTGGCGGTATCCTGGGATTCATGATTGGACTTGTTCAGGTCGGACTCATTGTCGCAGGTAAAATTTTATAAGCTAAAAGGTTCATGACAGGAGATATTCACATCCGTACTACGATTCGCACTCTGTTCCGGCGCCTTGCAAAAACCGGTAGTGTATTTGCATTTTTAACGGCATTTACAGCCACCGCCGCAACGCTCACAACATCCCTCAGCAGCGACAGCCTTACTGTCGGCGACCGGATTGAATATACCGTCACCCTTACCGTTCCGAAAAATGTCACGGTTGTTCCTCCTGAAATCGAACAGGATTTCGGCATTCTGGCGGTAAAAGACTATCGTGAAGACCAGGTTGAACTCGACCGCAAGACTAAAAGAGACACACTTGTGTACCGGTATATGCTGACAACCTATAAAGTCGAGCCCTGCTCTATCCCGGCCCTTCCATACGTTATCGTTGAAGAAAATATTCCCGATACGATCATGACCAAACCGGTCCCACTCAGAGTCCATTCGGTCATAACAGCCGACACTGCCGACCTGAAAGATTTGAAACCGCAACAGGTTGCCGGCAATCGCCCGCTGATATGGCTTTGGATCGGCCTGGCTCTTTATGTGATAACCGGATTTATTCTCGGTGCAAAATTTCATTGGGGCAAGCGACGGTGGGTTGCACCACCACCGCCGCCGAAACCACCCTATGAAGAGGCGATTATGGCCCTGAAAGATCTCGAAACAAAGCAGTATCTCAAACAAGGGCATGTCAAACCCTTTACTTTTGGGCTTTCCGATATCCTCAAACGATATATCAGCCGGCGGTATGATGTTTTTGCTGCGGAATATACCACCGGGGAGATGCTTGAATGGCTCGAGCAGGCTCAAATCGAACCGGAACCGAAGAAAAAAGCCCAATGGTTCTTTAAAACAAGCGATCCGATTAAATTTGCCCGGTATGTTCCTGATATGGATACCTTGTATACGCTCGAAAAAGAGGCCCGGAACTTTGTAGAAAAAACCCGTCCTGATCTTACCGGAAGGAAAGAGGCAAATCGGTCCGACAGAAACCAACCGGCCCAAAACCGGGAGCCATCAACCGAAGAGCAAAGCAAATAGTCTATGCGTTTAAAAGATCCTGCATTTCTCTGGCTGCTCCTTATCTGGATTCCCATGATATGGGTATACGTACTTCGGGAAAAGCGCCTGAGACCAACCGTCAGATTTTCAGACTTGTCACTAATCAAAAAGCTTCCTCAATCGCCCTGGGTGAAACTTCGCCATACCACAATTGTGCTCAGAGTTATCGGGGTTGGCCTGCTTATTGTTGCACTCGCCCGTCCGCAAAAGGGAAATACCGAAGAAGAGGTCAGCACCGAAGGTGTTGATATAATTTTGGTTCTTGATGCCTCCACCAGCATGCGGGCTCTCGATTTCAAACCTCAGAACCGGCTGCATGTGGCAAAGGAAACGATCAAAAACTTCATTCAAAAGCGGGAGCACGACCGGATCGGCCTGGTTGTGTTTGCCGGAAGAAGCTATACTAAATGCCCATTAACCCTCGATTACAATATCCTTGTTCAGTTCTTAGATGAAGTAACGTTCAATGAAATCGAGGACGGCACCGCTATCGGGACGGCCGTAGCAACTGCCGCAAACCGGATCAAGGATTCCTATGCCAAAAGCAAGGTGGTCATTCTTCTGACCGACGGGGCCAATAACCGTGGTGAAATCGCCCCACTCACTGCAGCCGAAGCTGCCGGTGCACTGGGGATCAAAATCTACACGATCGGCGTAGGGAAGGAAGGCAAAGTACCCTATCCCTTTCAGGTGCGCAATCCGTGGACCGGTAAAGTAAGCTCCCAGGTGCAGCTTGTCGAATCGGAGCTGGATGAACAGTCTCTGGTCGATATCGCAACGACGACAAAGGGAATGTTTTTCAGGGCAAACGATCCCGAAAAGCTTCAGGAAATTTACGACACTATCGACAAAATGGAAAAAACCGAAATAAAAACAAAATCATTTACAACCTATGCGGAACGATTCTTCCCCTGGCTGTTATGGGGAAGCGTAATTTTAATCCTGGAACTCATCCTGGCCCATACACGGTTCAGACGGGTTCCTTAGTACAGCATTACGGAGTTTTTACAATGCAGCATATAACAGTCTGCACACCGGTAACACCATTGCCTGAGGAGTCGGGCCAATGAGATTCGGCAGCCCGCATTTTTTCTGGCTTCTCCTGGGTATACCGATCCTGGTGGGCTTTTTTATCTGGGCCTGGCAGCTGAAACAGCAGGCGCTTAAACGGTTTGCATCATCGTCGTTGATGCCTCGTCTTGCACCGAACATGCGCTTTTCACGGCAACTGCTTAAATGGATATTCTTTATCGTCTTTTTCTTTTTCCTTGTTTTAGCCCTGGTCCGACCGCGATTCGGAGCGAAAATGGAATTGATGGAGCGCAAAGGTGTCGACATTATCATAGCGCTCGACATTTCCAAAAGCATGCTTGCCGAAGACATTGCGCCGAACCGTCTTAAAAGGGCAAAATATGAAATCGCCAAATTCATCGATTTATGCCAGGGCGATCGAGTGGGACTTGTTGTATTTGCCGGTGAAAGCTTTGTACAATGTCCCTTGACACTCGACTATGGTGCTGCAAAGCTGTTTTTAGACGTCGTGGAAACCGACTGGATTCCGATCCAGGGTACCGCCCTGGCATCGGCGATCGAACATGCCAATGAAGCCTATCATTCCAAAGCCAGGAAACACAAGGTGTTGATAGTTCTTTCCGACGGCGAAGATCATGAAGGTGAATCGATAAAAGCAGCGAAAAAAGCTGCGGATAAGGGAGTAAAAATTTATACCGTCGGTATCGGTTCCGAAAACGGCGTGCCTATTCCGGTCAAAAAGCAGGGCGGCAATGTTGTATACAAAAAGGATAAAAAAGGCAATCTGGTTATGACTCGTCTTAATCCGGTTACCCTCGAAAAAATCGCTTTGGAAGGTAAGGGCAAATACTTCCATGCCGGAACGAACCTGGATCTTGAGGTCATTTACGAAGAAATAATGAAAATGGAAAAAAAGGATCTGGGAATGAATAAAATGACTATTTACGAAGAACGGTACCAGTGGCTTCTGTTTATAGCCCTTCTCTTTTTATGTGTCGAATTCTTCATTCCCGAACGGGTGAGAAAAAAAGGCGAGTGGCATGGAAGGTATTAAAAAACACGATATCCTTTAACCGGTTTTAATTTGCTATGAAAATAATTTCTTTATTAATTCTGCTTTCTTTTTTTGCGGTCTCCCTCCGGGCCGATGACGTGTACAGGAAAAACAGGAAAGCGAATAAGCTCTACAAAGAGGGGAAATACGAAGAAGCGCTCAGGTTGTATGAAGATGCACTCCTTGAAGCGCCCGGTAATCCTGCATTAAAAATGAACAGGGGTTCGGCCAGTTATAAGCTCAAAAAATTCGATCAGGCTGAAGAAGATTATATGTCTGCCCTTTCGCAGGAAGATGTTGAAGCGCGGGCCGATCTTCATTATAACCTCGGCAACATACTCTATCGACAGGGCCAACAGCTTATGCAAAGGGGGCAACCTCAGGCAAGCGAAAAATTCAAGCTGGCACTCGAAAACTACATAAAGACTCTCGACATCGATCCCAACGATCAGGATGCCAAATGGAATCTCCAATTGACACAAGAAATGATCAAGCAGTTGGAAAAGCAACAGCAAAAAGATCAGAATAAACAGGATAAAAACAAGGATCAGGATAAGCAAAACAAACAAAACAAACAGGATCAGAAAAACAAGAATAAAGACGACAAGAAAGAACAGCAGGATCAAAAAAACAAGCAGCAGGAAAAACAGGACCAACAGAAAGAACAGCAACAGCAGCAAGATAAAAAAGAGCAGCAGCCACCCCCACCCTCACCAAG
>WJLZ01000040.1 GCA_014728215.1 Chitinivibrionales bacterium | reverse complement strand
TTCCGGCATATTTGTTCTTCCCGGGCTTGCCCATGCGCAGGCGGGGCCGAGTGTTATTCTATCCTATGCGATCGCCGGAGTCCTTGCCGGTATCGGCATGTTAAGTTCCGCCGAGCTGGCAACGGCCATGCCCAAAGCCGGTGGTGATTATTATTTCATTACCCGCTCGCTTGGCCCCGCCATTGGCGCTATTGCCGGAATGCTCAACTGGTTTTCCATTTCGCTCAAAAGCGCTTTTGCACTGGTGGGTATGGCCGCTTTTGCAAGCTTGTTTGTCAGTATCGATGTACGCATTATCGGGCTTGTTCTTTGTGCGTTTTTCGTGGTTACCAATTTATTCGGCGCCAGGCATGCCGGAAGGATGCAGACGCTGATGGTGCTCGGACTGCTCGTATTGATAAGCAGCTATGTTGTTATCGGTCTGCCCCATGTAAGGCTGAATAATCTTCAACCCTTTGTTCCCAATGGTCTGAAAAATACGTTCGCGACGGCAGGGTTTGTCTTTGTCGCCTTTGGCGGTCTGATCAAAATATCAAGTATCGGTGAAGAAGTACGTAACCCGTCTAAAACGCTTCCTCTGGGCATGCTGCTTTCGCTTCTCACGGTACTCGTCCTATACATATTAATGGTATTTGTCACTACCGGTGTTCTGCCGTCCGGGAAACTCGACCATTCATTAACACCGATCACCGATGGCGCTTCGGTGTTCATGGGAGTATGGGGAACCCGTGCTTTGGGCCTGGCCGCAATTCTGGCGTTCATGTCAACCGCCAATGCAGGTATTATGGCCTCCTCGCGCTATCTTTTTGCACTCAGCCGAGATGAGCTGCTTCCGAAAAGTTTCAGCAATGTCAACCCCCGATCCAATGTGCCGACTACCGCGATCCTGGTCACCGGCCTTTTTGTGGCCATTTCGCTTTTTCTCAAGCTGAGAATTCTGGTGGAGGCGGCATCGCTGGTGTTGATTCTGGGCTTTATCCTCTCTAGTGTATGTGTGATCGTACTTCGAGAAAGCCGCGTACAGAACTACCGTCCCAGCTTCCGAACGCCCCTCTATCCGGCTTTGCAACTCGTGGGGATCCTTGGTTTCGGCCTGCTTATTTTCGAAATGGGGCTCGAGGCATTCATGATTATTGCCGGGTTGTTTGTCGTGGGTATTATCAGCTACTGGACTTACGGCAGAAACCGGATCAAAAAGGATTACGCCCTGCTCCATCTGATCGAACGGGTGACTGCCCGCGAGCTGGTCACCGGCTCACTGGAGCGGGAGCTGAAAGAGGTCGTGCGGGAACGTGATGAGATCGTTGTGGACCGGTTCGATGAACTGATAAGTAAGGCCCTGGTCCTCGACATTTCCGAACAGATGCCGATGCAGGATTGCTTTACCCTGGTTGGTGAACAACTTGCCGAACGGATTGGCATGGACAGCGAGCTTTTAACCGAAAAGCTTATCGAACGGGAAAAGCAGACCTCAACACTCCTGAGTTCGTTTCTGGCCATTCCCCATGTGGTGATTCCAGGCTCCGGCAAATTTGAAATCGCGCTGGTTCGCGCCCGGAAGGGTATCATCTTTTCGCCCGAGGCACAAAATGTCTCTGCGCTCTTTGTGCTCACCGGCACACTTGATGAACGCAACTTCCATCTCCGGGCCCTGGCAAGTATCGCCCAGATCGTGCAGGGACAGGATTTTGAAACCCGATGGATGGACGCCCGGGATGAGGACGGTATTCGTGATGTGGTTCTGCTCGGAAAACGGGTCCGCAGAGAAATGGCGGTAGGCCGTATCTGAAAAAAAACTATTTCTTATTTCATCCAACAATTATGCCGATCCGATTTGCGTATATCTATTAAATATCTTCGTCCGGTATTTCACATTTTTTGTGAGTGCTGTCCAAAATAAAATGAAAAAAATTGGAACGAAGATTGCGATATACAATCGTTGTGATTATAGAACGCCGATGACGCCAATGTGGCCGATTACCACTGATTTTTTGATAGCTTACATTTTCTGATCAGCGTAATTAGCGTTCAAGTCTGGACAAGAATGATTTTTTGTTTTTGTTTTATTGTATCTGCGATGGAGGAACTGTTGTGAAAAAAGTATTTCTGGTCGTCGTATCGTTTTTTTTCTTTGTTCCGTTTGCTGCATATTCCCAGATCGATCTGAGTAATCTTAAAACGGATGCACTTGAGAAAGAACCGGCCAAAGAGCCGGTACGGATCGAGGTCGACCATGGTATTGTCTCCGATTCTTCGAAGGTGACAACAACCTTTTCTTTTACGATGCCCTCCGACGTCTATGTATACCGTGCCGAGTCACTTTTTTTTAAAATTCATTTCGATGAAGTGACCGGTTTAGGCGACGCATCGGTGGAAATGCCGGATCCCGTGGTCCATACGAATTTCGATGGTACCAGAGTGGACGTAATCACCAATGGTCGGGAAATCTCAGTTACGCGGGAGATTCGAGACAGCGAGTGGCGCATGCGCGGCTTTATCAGGTACCAGGCCTGTAACAAGACGACCTGTTTTACCCCCCGTAAATTTCCCTTTCTGGTGTCGAGTAATCCCGAAGATTCTCTTGAGGCGGTTGCTCCTCAAAGCCCTTCCGGGGGGAGTGAACAAATACATCAGGCACTCAAAAGTTTTACGAGCAAAGGAAAAGCTTCCGGTTATCTTGGCGTTCAGGAATTTCTCTCCTTTCTTGAGAACCCGGAATCGGGGGGGATGAGCTTTGCAGGGAAGAATCTCTGGCTGATTATCGGGCTGATACTTATTGGTGGAATAGCCCTCAATCTGACCCCGTGCGTGCTTCCGATGATCCCGATCACGCTGGCGGTACTCGGCGCCGGTGCACAGGCCGGATCAAAGGCGCGCGGTTTCTCGGTAGGAAGTTTCTACGGGCTCGGCATGGCCATTGCCTACGGAATCCTCGGCCTCGTTGTCACAGTGACAGGTGCCCAATTCGGGATTATCAACTCTTCACCGGTGTTCAATATTGCAATCGCCGTCCTGTTTATCGTCTTGTCGTTGGCCATGTTCGATGTTATTCATATTGATTTTACAAAGTACAGATCCGGAGTTACTTCAAACCAGTCGAAAAAAGGCAATCTGTTTGTGGCCTTATTCATGGGCGGGGTTGCAGCACTTCTTGCAGGAGCCTGCGTTGCCCCCGTTATTATATCGGTTGTCGTCTATGCTTCGACACTCTATGCCAAAGGGCAGCCGACGGGTCTTTTACTTCCATTTCTTCTCGGACTCGGCATGGCGCTCCCCTGGCCTTTTGCCGGCGCCGGTCTCTCTATTCTTCCCAAACCGGGAAAATGGATGAACTGGGTAAAGGGAGCATTCGGAGTTATAATACTTGCCGTTGCATTGCATTACGGTTACACCGGGGTAAAGCTTCTCAAAAGCATGGATACCGCGGTAGTCGAGTCGACGGTATCAAGCTCCGACCTTCAGTGGCGCCGACTGGCCGAGGGACTCGCAATTGCACAACAGCAAAACAAACCCGTGTTTGTCGATTTCTGGGCCACCTGGTGCAAGAACTGTCTGGCCATGGATGCTACAACCTTCAAGGACGAGCAGGTCAAAAGCAGACTTGAGGAGTATGTCCTGGTAAAATACAAGGCCGAGGACCCGCAGGATCCCCAAACCAAAGCGGTATTGGAGCAGTTCGGTATTGTGGGATTACCCACCTTTGTGGTTCTGACTCCCCGACAGGTCCCGTAAAAAGCCGGTCTTACCCGCAGGAAGGGCGGCCCATGCCGCGAGAGTATTCACTGAAAAGCGGCTTTCATTGCAATACAGGGGCGGGTAAATTATTTTTTCTCTGTTTTAACCCACGGAACACGCGGAAAAGCACGTAAAAAGTTTCGAATTTCGAATTTAATAGTCGGGGTGTAGCGCAGTCTGGCAGCGCACTTGGTTTGGGACCAAGATGTCGGAGGTTCAAATCCTCTCACCCCGACCATTTCCATGAGGAGCTGCTGTAAGCGGCTGCTCACGGAAATAGCGGTTGCGGTGGGGCGGACGAAAAGCCTTTGTTCACCACCGAATGGTAATGAGGTAGCATTTAACCGGCATGGCCGGTTAAATAAAATCCTCTCACCCCGACCATACAAAAATTGGGAAATGGAGTGATGGAGTAATGGATATTATTTTTTTCCTTACCCGCTCCTCCATTACTCCAGATCTTTTTTTGCGCCCGTAGCTCAGCTGGATAGAGCAACGGACTTCTAATCCGTAGGTCGCAGGTTCGAATCCTGCCGGGCGTGTAATAAAATTCAAGGCCCTCTACCGCTAAATCGGAGGGCCTTTTTTATAGGATGAAACAAGGCAACGAAAGGAGTGGTCATGAAACTTGTCATATTCGGTGCAACCGGGCGGACCGGCATTCCCCTGGTCGGGCAGGCACTTGACAAAGGTCATCGTACCAAAGCCTTTGTACGAACGCCTGAAAAATTAACAATCGAACACCGGAATCTCGAGGTGGTGCAGGGTGATGTTCTCGATGCCGGAGCGGTGGAAAAAGCCCTTGCCGGTACCGAGGGTGTGTTGTGTGTTATCGGGCATACGAAAGATTCTCCCACCGACCTTCAGACCCGGGCCATGATGAATATCACTTCGGCGATGAAAAAGAAAAAGGTCAAGCGGCTTGTCGACCTCACCGGAGCAGGAGTGCGCGATTCCAGTGACCGCCCGAAACTGATAGACCGTCTCATTGTGGTTGCATTGAAACTCATTTCTCCGAAAGTTTTAAATGACGGCAGAAACCATGCGGAAGTTATCCGGAGTTCCGGCGTGGAGTGGACTATTGTCCGCGCCCCGATGCTTCAGGACGGCCCCCATACCGGGAAGTACCGGGTCGGCTTTGTCGGCAGGAACAGCGGAACGAAAATTTCCCGGGCCGATGTCGCCGATTTCATGCTCAAAGAAATCGAAAAACCGGAACACTCGGGCACGATGCCGATGGTCAGCTACTGAGGATACATCATGATACTTGTAACCGGAGCATCGGGAAATGTCGGCAGCGAGATGGTGAGCATTTGTGAGCGGAAAGGCATACACTGCATTGCAGCGGGAAGAAAGAACAGGTGGCGGAACTACAAGCACGCAGAATATCGCTATCTTGACTTTGAAGATCATGCAAGCTACGAAGCATGCAGGGGAGTTACCGCGGTTTTTCTGGTTCGTCCTCCTCAGGTGTCAAACATACAAAAGAGTATCGCTCCTTTTTTACGGGCCTGCAAAGAATACGGAGTGGAAAAAATTGTCTTTCTGAGCATCCTCGGGGTGGAAAAGCTGCCCTTTGTTCCCCACTTTGCAATCGAGAAAGAGATCCTTCGGAGAGGTCTTGCACATACTTTTTTGCGGGCAGGTTTTTTCATGCAGAACCTTTCCACGACCCATGCCCGTGAGATCCGGGAGCGTAACGAGCTTGTCGCTCCCTGCGGCAAGGGAAAAACGACTTTCATTCATGCACGGGACATCGCCGGAATCGGCATCAAAGCGCTCTGTGGTGAAATAAAAGATGAAAGCCTCGATGTTGCCGGGGAAGACACTTTGACCTATAATGAAGTTGCAAAAAAGTTGTCACAGGTGTTGAACAGGAAAATTACCTACCGGAGTCCGCCGGTGATTGCGTTTATTCTGTACCGCCTTCGCCACGGCACACCCTTTAAATTTGCGCTGATTATGGTCGGAATCTATATGCCCACCCGGTTCGGTGCGGCCGAGTTTCACGGCACTACAAAGGTTGCCGATTATCTCGGAAGAAAACCGGTCGGCTTTGATGACTTTCTCCGGGAAGAAAAAGAAATCTGGGTACATCGTTGAATCAAGGATATTATTGAGTCACCGCAAACAAGCTTCACTTACCGAGGGTCATGTTCCGGCCGTATTGCTGCGTCTTTCTTTACCGATGATAGCGGTGGCGCTGGGTATCGTTATCTTCAATTTAACCGACACTTTTTTTGTCGGCCGCCTGGGAGCATTGCCCCTTGCCGCGCTCAGCTTTACCTTTCCGGTCGTGCTCTTTACCGGCAGCATTTCCATGGGTATCGGTATCGGAACATCGGTAACGGTTTCCCGGGCTCTGGGGGCGAAGGACCGTTCACTGGCCGCTCGTCTTACCACCGATTCCCATCTACTCACTGTTATTGCGGCGATAGTGATAATGGTTGCGGGCCTGTTGACAATCGACCCGCTGTTTCTTCTGCTCGGTGCCAAAAGCGACATTCTGCCCATGATCCGGGAGTATATGACTATCTGGTATGCAGGATACCCCTTTGTAATCGTGTCGATGACTTCAATGCAGGTCATTCAGGCGGGGGGTGACGCCCGTACCCCCGGCATTCTCATGGTAGCATCGGTTTGCGCCAACATAGCTCTCGATCCTGCACTGATATTCGGCCTGGGCCCCTTTCCCGAACTCGGCATTACCGGTGCGGCAATCGCGACGGTGCTGGCAAGATCATCATCCATGTTATTCGGCATATGGATTGTTGCCCACAGAGAAAAGCTCTTTTCTTTCAGCGGCAGCAGTATTGTTCAGACAGTCCGGTCCTGGGGCAAAATTCTGTATATCGGTATTCCTGCGGGTATGACCAACGTAATGCGGCCTCTCTCCATGGGTATCATTACCCGCCTTGTAGCAGCCCATGGGGTATTAGCCGTTGCCGGATTCGGTGTGGCGACACGCCTGGAGACATTTGCCCTGATTTTTATCATGGCAATCGCCTTTGTCCTCACTCCCTTTGCAGGCCAGAATGCGGGTGCACAAAAATTCAGGCGTATCAGACAGGGTATGCGTTATGCCACCCTCTTTTCGCTGGGATGGAGTATCATTGCCTTTGGTGTTTTTATTTTCTTTGCCGGGCCGCTTGCGGCGGTATTTAATGATACTCCCGATGTTGTAACCGTTGCGGTGCGGTACCTGAAAATCATGGCGGCGAGCTACGGATTTCAGGGCACGGCCCTTTTGGCAAGTGCTGCTTTCAATGGTTTGCACCTCCCCTGGACAGCCACGGCGCTTGCCTTTATCCGTATGTTTGTGCTCTATGTGCCGCTGGCCTGGGCTGGAAGTACGCTGTTTGGACTGCCCGGTCTTTTTGCCGGTGCGGCTTTTGCCAATGTGCTTTCGGGGATCTTCGGGTTTGGATGGTTTGAGCGGAGAATAGCGGGTCACCGATAGAATAAAAATGGCCTCAGACAATAAAAACGGGCTCTCAACGGTACATCTATAATGCAGAATTGAAGGAATTTGATACTTACTCCAGATAAATATTGACAAATCCCCCCAGTTTGTGGTATTTTTGAGAGATTCAACATTCTGTTTTGCAGAGTGCGATGCTATTGGTATACCTGGTATCGGGTCTTCGCTGATACAGCGTAGAGTAAAAATTCGGGCGATTAGCTCAGGTGGTTAGAGTGCTTGCTTGACATGCAAGAGGTCACTGGTTCAAGTCCAGTATCGCCCATTTTTTCTTTCATCCATATCATTATTGTATTTATCATATACAACAACGCAACTGTTACTGATTGAAGGCATATAATGAATATTCGACTGCCCGATGGAAGCGCAAAGGAACTCTCGGAAGGGGCGTCTGCCCGGGATCTTGCCGAGAGCATAAGCCCTCGTCTTGCCAAAGACGCGCTGGCAGCCGAAATCAATGGTGAATTCCGGGATATTACCGCCCCTCTCCACGATCACGATTCGGTTTCCATCATTACGTTCAATTCCGAGAAGGGGAAATCGATATTCTGGCATTCCTCATCTCATATCCTGGCCCAGGCGGTGCAGGAACTGTTTCCATCGGCGAAAATTGCGATCGGCCCGGCAATAGAGAGCGGATTCTATTACGATTTTGATGTGGACAGACCGTTTTCGACTGAAGACCTGGAGAAGATCGAAAAGAAATGCTACGAAATAGTCAAGGGGAAGCTTCCGATCGACCGACACGAGGTGTCAAAGGAAGAGGCTGTTTCCTATTTCAAAGAAAAGGATGAGCCCTATAAAATCGAGTTGGTCAACGACCTCGAGGGGAATCCATCGCTGTACCGCCAGAACGGATGGCAGGATTTATGCCGTGGCCCGCACATTCCCAACACCGGGTATGTCAAAGCGATAAAGCTTCTCAGTGTTGCCGGAGCCTACTGGCGAGGTGATGAAAACAACAAGATGCTACAGCGGATTTACGGCGTCTCTTTTCCAAAAAAGTCCATGCTCGATGAGCATCTCCGGTTGCTTGAAGAG
>WJLZ01000039.1 GCA_014728215.1 Chitinivibrionales bacterium | reverse complement strand
GTTCAATAATCACTACCGCACCACTCTCGACCCAAACCATCCCTGAAAGGATATAGTTTGAATCTGCGGCCAGGAGCACCGTATCACCGGCGTTAATTGAAGTGTCGGTGATAATTCCTGAAGGCATAATTATCGGATAGCCATTAAGCGCCGCAACAATGAGCGCAATCTGAATAAGCGCAGAAACGATGACTGTCTTTTTCATCATTCCCTCCTGTTCAGTTTAATCGTAATAAATTGCATTATGATTATTTTGCTGAAATTAGCAAATAATTTGAATTATATATAAATGTCGAAACTGAGTAACTATCCATCAGGAATGCTGCGTGTATGCAAGAGCATTCAGAGTAAAACCGGGTAAAAAATGCCGGGAGAAATGTGTGATCACACAGCACTAGCGGAGAGCTAACATTAATTAAACAGGGAAAATTTAGTTTATTTCGAATACTTTCTTGAAAATATCAGAAATTATAACCAGATCAGCTACAGCCATATATATGATTAAAAATATCCTAATTTTCGCTCTTTTCTTGGTGTGTGTCTTATCGTATTGCAAACCCGAATCCGTGTCGCGGATACATCTCCCTGAACCTGAATCGAACGCCGGCGTTATCGAAAAAGACACTGTAAACCGTGTTATGTACAAAATTCCGGTAGTTAACAAAGGGACAGGAACTCTTGATATCCATAGTATCAAATCATCCTGCAGTTGCCTGAAAATCACCGAAGCGGATTCAATTGTCAATCCCGGCGACACGGGAACCATCACGGCGGAATTGACCATTACCGATGCCAAAAGCTATGGCCGCGGTTTTTACGTCATTCACATCGAATCAAGCGACCCGGATAATCGATTCGTTGCCGCTCATATTTCGCTTTTACTGCATCCGCCCGTATTCGCCGAGCTGAAACCCGGACAGCCTGACAAAGATTCGATGCAGGTTGCAGTAACCAGCCGCAAAAATGACCTGCAGCTCATGAATGTTGATTTTGCGTATATCGGGCAGACAGACACATTCGATACAATCCGTGGAATACCCTTCGATTGGCGTCAAACAGGCGCTGTCGATACGAACGGCTACCGGCATTACGATCTCACCATTTTTATCAGGCATTCCGAATTGATCGACGGTGAATTTCTCATTACAACAAACCACCCGCATGATACCCTCATTTTGTTGAAGGGATGGATGGGGCGTCTCGAAATCCAGGATGATTCAACGATCGAAAAGTCTTCCGGGGCGGGGAAATAAACAATGATACGGCGAAGCATCGTGCTATTAGTAACATTGCGGTGTCTGTTGTTTGCAGAATGGTATAACACCGACTGGGGCTATCGCATCCCGTTGTATCTTCCTGTCACCACATCAACGATGTCGTATATGCCGATAGTCGTTTCGGAAAATCTGCATCCATCGGTTTATGAATATGCCAAAAGCGACGGCAGCGATATCATTTTCGTCACGCCTTCAGGATACAAGCTTCAGGCCGAACGGGTCATGTATAACAAAGACTCCGCGCGTTGCGAATTCTGGATCAATATTCCGTTGTATCACAATCTTGGCCAGACGGTATACTGCTATTTTGGCAACCCCTCCCACACGGAAACTGCTGCGAATGATGCTGTCTGGCACAGTAGATCACATCGTGCGGTCTATCATTTTGAAAACAATGCGGAGGATGCAGCCGGATTTCATCACGGCGTCCAGCAATCGGCGCCGCAATTTACAGAGGGTAAATTCGGCGGGTGCTACGCATTCAGCGCAAGTTCACATGTGGAGGTCCCGGATAATGATTCACTTTCTTTCGGGGACGGTTCCTCGCATACGCCGTTTACCCTGAGTGCCTGGATCAACATGAATAACGCAGCTTCGTTTCCAATCATTTCCAAAGGAATGACATCACTGGACAGAGAGTATTGTTTGCGACTGAATTCTCAAAAGCGGATTCTGGCTGCGCTTTACGACGGCGGTTCTCCACAACCGTATCGTTCGCGTTACTCAAGCGCAACGCAGGAAACCGCTGAAGGCGAATGGTCATGGGTCTGCGCTGTCCATTACGGGCCGACCGACAGCGTTTTACAAAAAACCGAAGTATATGTCAATAATACACGCGTAGACGATTCAAATGATTCTTCCGGAGTATTTGCTGCAATGGAGAACCAGGCTTCCAGCGTCATGATAGGCCGCTATATCGAAAGCGCCTGGGCCGAAGGCAGAATAGATGAAGTTCGTATCATCGGCAAAGCTCTTGAGGCCGACGAGCGGGCATTTTACTTCGCAAACCAATTATCACCGGGAAACTGGTATTCCTTTGGCGCCCTTGAAAGACCGCCGGCCACGTTCGGATGCCCTTATTTGATCAATGAATCATTTTTCTGGATATTCATCTGTATCGGCCAGTCCAACATGGCCGGCAGGGGTCCGATTGAAGCCGAGGATACCATACTCAACAGCAGGATCCTGTTGCTTGACGATGAAAGAAACTGGGAAACGGCCTCCAACCCGCTTAACAAATATGCAACCATGTATGACAACAACGTAGGCACCGGCCCTTATATCGGACCGGCCTGGTCGTTCGCAAATTATCTGTCTGAACGCAACACAAGTGTCAAAATCGGTTTGATTCTCAATGCCAAAGGCGGCTCACACAGCAGCGAATGGCAGAGAGGCACACCATACTACGATTCGACAATAGTGCGCGCACTGGCCGCAATGGAATGCGGGATTATCAAAGGTGTCATCTGGCACCAGGGTGAGGCCGATGCGTTTGCCGGAACCGAAAATCAGCACCTTGAAAACATTCGTGCCATGGTATCCGATTTGCGTGCCGATCTTGGCATTCCCGACCTGCCGTTCATTGCAGGTCAGGTATACCAGACCCCTGTTTTTGACGAGATAAACAGCACTATCGCCACATTCGGCGATTCAATCCCCAAGGCCGCCTTTGTATCTTCCGGAAATCTGACCGCAATTGACGGCGTTCATTTCGGCTCCCCTTCGCAACGACTGTTCGGGGAACGATATGCAATTAAATATATTGAATACGAACAGGGCCTGTTACCTCC
>WJLZ01000038.1 GCA_014728215.1 Chitinivibrionales bacterium | reverse complement strand
TGCACATCGTACTCACTCACATAAATCGGTAGACCGAATACGGCCAGTGAATCAAGACGACGCTTGAGCGCAGAAGCCGACTGCCCCTCAAGAAAATGGCCCTGCACTCCGATACCATCAACCAGATTGCTGTCGACTAAAAGCTGAATAACATCTTTATACTGGCTGAGGATATTGTCGCTTTTGAGCACATCGTATTCATTAATCAGCAGCGTTGCATCAGGCGCGTATTGACGGGCTTTCTTAAAGCTCCAGATTACCCAGTCCCAGCCGGTTGTGCCATCACCGCCCAGTCCGCTTCGATAAGAAGGCTTTTGATGAATCGGTTCGTTGACAACATCGATCATGTCAACCTTATCCCCAAATCGCGCCATATAATCTTTGATCCAGTCTTCGGCCGCCGCGGCTGCATTGGAGCTGTTCACCCAGTCGGGCTGCTGCGCTCCCCAGATAAACGTATGCTGCTTGGTTTTCAGGTTGAGCGATTCGGCTGCCGCATACATGGCGTCAAGGCGCGGCCAGGCATAATTGTCATCCGAAGATTCCGCCGGGCCCCATTTGCCCGCGTTTTCCGGCGTTACCTGATCAAAGAGCGTACCGAACAGCGGGTCGGCATCGGCAGCGCTTGTTTGCGATTTCCAGATACTGCCCAGAAATTTCTGCCGGGCGTTTGCCGCCAACGCGATAGTACCTATGAGCAAAGCCGTGCAAATATGATTCATACTACATCCTTTCGCTTGTTTTTCGCCTGCGGAAACTCTCATTTGCATTACCTGCCAACCTTTCTCCGTGTGCCTTTGACAGATTTTATAAAAAAAAATAATTTCCAACCTCCCTGACCGCGAACGTATCAACTGATTGATGAGTTTTTTTCATCTTCCCCGGTAACCATGCGCACAACCTGTGCACACTTTATTCCCCGGCGCCGGGGGGGGGCGCCGAATTTTTATTATCTTAATGTATATAGCCGTCAATTTCGGCCACAAGCGGTCTCTTAAGCATTTTGATCAAGGAGGGAAAGGGATAATGATTAAATACATGGCGCTTATCGCTACAGTCATTTTCACCTTTATACCCATTTCGGCGATTAATTCTGTCGCTCAGGCGAATTCGGGAAAACACCGGGTGATTGTCTCGACCGATATCGGCGGAAGTGATCCGGATGATTTTCAGTCGATGGTGCATTTCCTGGTTTATGCCGATACATTCGATATCGAGGGGCTGGTGTCTTCACCTCCCGACGGCGGGCGTGCATCGCATATTCGCGCGACGCTGGATGAATACGAGAAGGACTATGCGGCGCCAGCATCGCACAACTCCGGGTATCCGACTCCTGAATATCTGCGCTCCGTAACCGTTCAGGGAGCGACAACTGCTCAGAGCAATGCGACTCCGCTGGATGCAATAAGCAGCGGGGCCCAACATATTATCGACCGTGCCCATGTTTCCGACAACCGTCCCTTGTGGATACTGGTGTGGGGCTCGATTACCGATGTTGCCCAGGCGGTACATAAGGACCCGTCGATCAAGGAAAAAATCCGCATCTACAGTATCGGCTCCTGGAACACACGGCAGGACCCGAAGGCGCGGGATTACCTCTACAACAACCACAACGATCTATGGTGGATCGAGTCAAATACGACTTTCCGGGGAATGTACAAGGGAGGAGACAAATCGGGCGATTACGGCAACACAAGTTTTGTGTCAACTCATGTACGAGGTCACGGGGCGCTCGGGGATTTTTTCTACAGCAAGAAAAGCGATATCAAAATGGGCGATACGCCCTCTGTTCTGTACCTTCTGCACGGTGATGCCGACGATCCCACGAGCGACAGTTGGGGCGGACGGTATCGGGCGACAAGTCACGGCGCAAATTACTGGACCGACCGGACCGAAAGCAGCCTCGAAGAGAGCGGGTATGACGGCGCAAAGACGGTGAACCAGTGGCGGACCGATTATCTGGATGACTGGGCCCGTCGCATGGACCGGGTCATCGCCACAGTCGCAGACACACTCAATGACGACGCCGTAACGATTTCGGGCGTACCACAGGGATATGAGCCGTCTGTGCTCGGTCCCGGGGTAGAGTACTATACCGATAGAAGCTACACGATATCATCGGTACCAGCGGACCTGGAGGGATACGCATTTATCAAGACGGCCAATAACGATGCCGGGAACACGTCGGGCCAACTCTGTTTCGATATCGATGGGCCGGCTACGCTCTATATCGCCTATGACAACCGGGCAACAGCGCTTCCGGAATGGTTGAGTACCTGGACAAAGACGGATTTACGTATCGAATGTACCGATGCTGCCATGGGGCATTTTGATTTGTACAGGAATATTGTTTCGAGTGCACAGACGATCTGTCTGGGAGCGAATATGGCATCGCCTGCTTCGGGGGGCGGATCGATGTACCTCGTGATTGCCGTACCTGCGCCGGCGACCGCCGCACGGAAATTCCCTGCACTTTCGCACGCCGAGGTATCGAATCGAGGTACGGTGGCCGCATTCGATATACGCGGGCGAATGCTTTCGGCAGACCGGGAGACAAGGACCGGGAGGAGACTGAGTGGACCGGCCGGGATACTGATAGTACACAAAAGAGACGGTCGATCGACTATTCGCGTGAGAAGCCTCCAATAGGAGGATGTCAACGAATGTATTCGATTCCTTGACAGTCAATATGTCTGCCGGCTGAACATGTTTTCCAGAAAGGAACAAAACAATGAAATTGCATAATACACGATGTATACGGTGGTTGAATATGTGGACCAATAAACGCGCAATTACCGCCGGCCTGGTGCATGTTGGTGTAATGGTCATTGCCCTGTCCGCTGCGGATATAGCGCAGTGGAAGCGGTGGGAAGCGGACCTGACAGCCGAAAAGTCGTATGCGAATCCATTCAAAGATGTTACTGTGCATGTCGAATACCGGCACGAATCCGGCACAACGCTCAAAACGCTGGGATTCTGGTACGAGGACAACACCTTCAAAATACGCTGCGCATTTCCCCGGACCGGTACCTGGACGTGGGAGACCGCCTGTTCCAACACCGCCGATG